>NZ_JAEHBO010000044.1:0-45080 GCF_016483575.1 Bacillus cereus group sp. N12 | reverse complement strand
TCTTTTGAAGAAAATTTAGCCATAAAAAATGCACCTCCAATTGTTAATTATGTGTCTAACAATTGGGGTGCACTTCAAAAAGACAGTCTCTTACACTTCAATATTTCGTAACATCGTATAAATATCGTTATTCACTTTACCAAATGATTTAATGTTATTTTGAATGTTAGATAATAAAACAACATATACACTACCATTTTTACTAAAACCATTTAAACAATTCCAACCTGGCATTACACCATGATTTGAATAGCTTCCTGGATCTACATACCAGCCAAATCCGTAATCTTTTTTCACAGCAGTAAACATTTGATTATAACTCTCTTTTGAAATTAATTTTCCAGAGAAGAGTGCTTCATTAAATAAATATAAATCATGTGCGCTCGTATATATATCACCACAACCATATAGTTGTGACATGCTCGGAATATTAGGTGTTGTCATATTGTTATTCACTATTTTATAACCCGTTGATGGGAATCTTGTTTGTTCCAACGCTGTACCAAAACCAGAATGTTTCATACCCGCGGTCGCAAAAATATGCTGTTTTATATATTCTTCGAGCGACTGTCCACTTACCTTCTCAGCAATGTAAGCAAGTATAGAATAGTTTGAATCAGAATACTTCCATTTCTCTCCCGGACTCCCAATACGCTTTTGCTTTCCTATTCGTTTGATTAATTCTTCATGAGAAATATCCTCTGTCCCCTGCTCATACTCTGGAATTCCTGATGTATGTGTTAATAGATGTTTTAACTGTATGCTATTACCTTGAGGAAAGTCTGGAATATACTTTGTAACTGTATCCTCTACTTGTAACTTATTTTGATCTTTTAATTGCATAATAGCAGTCGCTACAAACGCTTTTGAAATAGAACCAATATAAAAGGTCGTCTCTGAATTATTCGGCACTTGATTCTCTTTATTAGCCATGCCGTATCCTTTATTCACAAGAACTTTCCCATTCTTCACAATAACAGCTGTTCCACTAAATCCCATGCTCTGTAAATATTGATCCAATTGAGCATTTTCATTAATTTCTTGAGGTGGTTCCTCAGCAGGCTTCTCCACAGCTTGCGCTTGCTTCACTTGTTCTTCCTGCTCTTTTTGTTTTTGTGCTTCTTGCTTCTTTTTTTCTTCTTCTTTCTTTTTTAGCTCTTCTTGTTTTTTCATTTCTGCTGCCGCTTTTAAAGTTTCCTCTTTCTTATTATGCGCAACAATTTTTGTATACATGAAATATACAAGTGATAATAGTAAGACGAGAATGATTGTTCTTTTTATGTATACAATCGGCCGACGTGCTTTCCCATTCGCATTATTTTTTTCCTGATCCATGATTGCCTTTTTCCCCTTATTTACCGATAATTTACTTTTAATTTTCACCTATATTTTGGATAATCTATTCTATAACATCACTACTTTATCACGCACTGTACATATAACCAACCTATATGTACAAAAAAGAAAAAGAAAATTTACAAAAGTAAGATTCCCGTTAAATTTTTAACATAAAAAAAGAGGATATCCTCTAAAAACTGATATTATCAGTTTTTTTGGATATCCTCTTATTTAATTATTTATACGTGTTTTTTCATATCATCGGCAACAGATTCAACATTTGTACCTACGATAACTTGTACACTTGTGTTACTTAATTTCATAACACCTTTCGCACCCGCACGTTTTAATGCAGCTTCGTTTACTTGACTAGCATCTTTCACTTGTAAGCGTAGACGTGTTGCACAGTTATCAATAACTGTTAAGTTGTCTTTTCCACCTAAAGCTGCTACGTAAGTTTCACCAATTGAACCTGCAACTGGTGCATCACCCTCTTCAACTAACTCATCGTCATCTTCACGACCAGGAGTTTTCAAGTCAAACTTCTTAATTAAGAAGTAGAATACTACAAAGTAAATTACTGCGTAAATTAAACCGATTCCCGCTAGCAATACTGGTTTTGTTGCAATACCAAAGTTTAAGAAGTAATCAATTGCACCGGCACTAAATGTGAAACCATCGTGAATGCCAAGTGATGTTGTTACGAATAAAGAAATACCTGTTAACACGGCATGAATACCATATAATACTGGTGATAGGAACATGAATGAGAATTCAATCGGTTCTGTAATACCAGTTAAGAATGAAGTCAATGCTAGGCCACCTAACATACCTGTAACCATTTTACGTTTTTCTGGTTTAGCAGCTGCAATCATTGCGAAACATGCTGCTGGTAAACCGAACATCATAACTGGGAAGAAACCAGTCATAAACATACCTGCTGTTTTATCCCCTGCAAGGAAGCGAGCAATATCACCATTTACAACGTTACCTGCTGCATTTGTAAAGTCACCAAATACGAACCAGAAGTATGTGTTCATTACATGGTGTAAGCCAATTGGAATTAATAGACGGTTTAATAAACCAAATAGACCTGAACCAACTGCACCTAAATTAACAATTCCATGAGCCAATGCATCGATGCCATTTTGAATTGCTGGCCAAATTTGTGCGAATAGAATTCCTAATATTAGCATCACAACCGATGTAACAATCGGAACGAAACGTTTTCCAGCAAAGAAACCTAACCATTCTGGAAGTTTAATCTTATGGAATTTATTATAAAGGAATCCTGCTATAACGCCGACAATAATACCACCTAAAACTTTCATATCCACTTTAGTCGATAATTCGGCGGCCTTAGATACTTGTGTCATTGTATCTGCCAGCTTAGATGGATCTATATTTGCGCTATTACCTATTAAATCTTGAACTTTACCTAATTTATCTTGTAATTCTACAGTAGAATATCCCTTACTAAGTGCATCAATACTGTTTTTCATAACCAGATAACCAATTGCACCTGCAAGACCTGCTGCACCACTACCATCAACTGAAAGACCGATTGCAATACCAATTGCAAAAATAAGTGCTAAATTATCAAAAACCGCTGCGCCGGCCTGTGCCATAACAGGAATATCAAATACATCTGGTTGCCCTAAACGAAGCAATAATCCTGCTGCTGGTAGTACGGCAATTGGAAGCATTAGCGCTTTACCAATACGTTGTAAAAACTGCAACATTTTAATTCCCCCTATCAAGTTTATGAAATCGTTATCATTATAAGTACGCCTTAGAAAACGCTTTCTATTTACATAACCATAATAACATATAGTTGTATAGATGTGTAGTTTTTATTTCCGAACTTTTTATGGATAAGTTTTCTATTTCCAAACTGTTATATAAAAGGAAAATTCTCCTTTTTCAATATAGCATAGTCGGAACGAACGACTCACTATAGAACATGTAACTTTCGTTTTATCATTCCACTTTTTCATGTTATTATTTATTTCCGAGCATATCGGGAAAAGTAAACTTAGTTAATTCGAAATAGGAGCGTTGGTACTATGCAGTGCATTGAAACAAACAACTTACAACAGTTGTTAGAACAAGTAAAACCATATACGAAAAAAGGAAAACTTGCTACTTATATCCCCGAACTAGGAAATGCAAATCCAGACGATTTAGGGATTGCCATTTTCCATAAAGAAACAGAATATATCCATGCTGGTAACTCACAGACATTATTTACTCTTCAAAGTATTTCCAAAGTAATTACACTTGCACTTGCCCTTTTAGATCGCGGTGAAGAATATGTATTTTCTAAAGTTGGAATGGAACCAACTGGTGACCCATTCAATTCTATTATTAAGTTAGAAACGACAAGTCCTTCCAAACCTCTTAATCCAATGATTAATGCGGGAGCATTAGCTATTACAAGCATGTTAGCGGGACAAGATAACGAAGAAAAAATGGAGCGCATTCTTCATTTTGTACGTGAAATAACAGATAATCCTACTATTAATTATTCTTCTAAAGTTGCCAATTCAGAATTAGAGACGGCTTACTTAAATCGTTCACTTTGTTACTATATGAAACAAAATGGAATTATCGATTGTGACATTGAGGAACTTATGGATTTATACACTCGTCAATGTGCAGTTGAAGTAAACTGTATTGATTTAGCACGTATTGGCTTAATTTTTGCAATGGACGGATATGATCCATATAAGAAAAAACAAATTATCCCTAAACATATTACGAAAATCTGTAAAACATTTATGGTTACATGCGGTATGTATAACGAATCTGGTGAATTTGCAATTCGCGTTGGTATCCCTGCAAAAAGCGGTGTAGCTGGTGGTATTTTCGGTTGCGTAAAAGGCGAGATGGGTATCGGCATTTTCGGGCCAGCTTTAGATGCAAACGGAAATAGTATCGCTGGTTTTAAAATTCTTGAACTTCTTTCTGCTCAAGAAGGTTGGAGCATTTTTTAATTGGGCGGTATCCTGCTAATATAGCAGGATTTTTTTACGGAAAATTCATTGTTACTGGTCATCAATATCCTTACGAAAACAGTACTGAAAGTTTCTCTTTATTATGCATATTTGCTCCCCCCTCCTGAATAGTATAGTACAACCTAGCGCTATATGTGGAGGTGTAAAAGATGAAACTAATATTTCAAATGGCGAAACAACCTGTTCTTGAAAAAACAATTGTTCTTTTTATATTGAGTATTGTAGAAAGCTTAAAGCTAAAAGTTGTTTCACTCGACGAAGCTCACCGATACATATTCAATTTAGAAGTACTTGAACTATTAATGGATCGAAACATCGATGATCAAGTACTAGAGCTTATACATTTCGGAATGGGACTCGAAGATATTCATCATGTACTCCCTGAAGAACTTGAGCATAGTATTGAGGAACTAAAATGGCTTTGTATCCAAGTTTTAAGTGAATATAGTATGCACGAAGAATCGGAACAATTAATTGAAGATATACGCTAAGAAGCACCTTTGTAGGTGCTTTTTATGTTTATTAAGAAATAAATATCCGATGTCGATATATGAAATTTATTCAAGTATTTCCGAGGAAATGCTCGAACATTGCCTTTCTATGTTTACAACAACTGATCTATCCCAATAAGAATTAATAATACGCCTGCAATTATCGTCGCCCATTTCCCTAAGTATTCAGCTAAAAATCGTTTTCCTATATATGAAAAGCCACTAATACAAATGAAACTAAACACCCCAGAAATACATGCCGTAAGCCACAGATTCAAATTTGTTACTCCAGCATCAAACCCACCTGCAATATTATTAATAGATAATGCCACCCCTAAAACAAGAGCCTCAGAAAAACTAATTGTTTTCGATCCATCAAAATCTGCTTTTTCTGGATCACGCAAAATCCCCAAAAGTACACTACCATCTTTAGATTCTATGGTGTCCTTTTTACTCAAGAAAGGCTGACATAAAATAAACACTCCGATTATCCCTAAAACAATTGCTCCAATCAGGTTTGCTGTAAACTCTGAAATAAATAATGCGATCCAATCCCCCAAAAAACCAGCTAATAAAGTAAATAAAAAACCAAAAAATGCGATGATAAAATTGTTAAACCACGAAATACGAATTTTACGAATGCCATATGCAATCCCAACACCTGCATTATCTAAATTAGAAGCAATTCCGATTAAAAGAATTGAAAATATACCTGCCGTACTCATAAACAGTCACCCCTTTTTCTCACTTCTCAATGCATATTATGAAAATGTTGAGCAACTGTGCCTGTCTGTTTCATATACTTGTAATAAATGCTCAACATTTTTTCAACAATAAAAAGGGGTGCCTTCACTATGCCTAAAGAAAACCCAAACGATCGGCTTGGTAAATTAATCAAAAAGCTTTTAAAAGAACGTGCCTTATCCATGCGCCAACTAGGAATACTTACAGATATTGATCCAGCAACAATCTCAAGAATTATGAATGGTAAACAACAACCAAAACAAAAACATCTACAAAAATTTGCAGAATGTCTGCAAGTTCCGCCTCAATTGTTATTTGATGAAATGTATCCTAATTCTCCTCACATAAATAAAGAAAAGACGGATATGTATACATCTCTTGATACAATTCAGCAAACTTTACAATCCTCTAACTTATTCGACTTCGATTACACAACAACTCGCGTAAAACAAGAACTTGAAACTTATGAACGCTATGCTCAAACAACAGAAGGTGAAAAACGTATTCATGAAAGTTTTTCGAGCAAGTTAGAACAGATTGATAGTGCAGGCCCTTTCATTGAACAATTAACAGATATGTATCAACAATTTTGTAATGAAACCATTTCAAAAGAAGAACGTGCAATTCTTGGGGGTGCATTACTGTATTTCATTTTATCGACCGACATTATACCCGACTATCTCTTTCCAATTGGCTATTTAGATGATGCAATTGCTGTTGAATTAGCAAAAGAGAAATTAATTGAACTAAAACGAAAGACATAGAAAAATAAAGTAAAACTTTAATCAGTAGGGGTTTTGTTCATCCCCCACTGATTATTAGCCTTCACCAATCGGGTTTTTATGGGCCGTTGATCTCCCACCTAACTTCTTTGCTTTCCCTGAATTTTGAGATGGGGGGCTTACTGCCCGGCGAATAACGGGATAAAAAACTATTTCAGTTGTTGTTTAAGTTCAACTCTGAAATAGTTCACTAAAAAATCGTACAAGTTGCAGACCCGTACGATTTCAATATACAAATCTATTTTTTCGTATGACACCATTCATATATGAACGTCGTTATTACTTTTGTAAATTCAATTAACTGTTCAACTTCAACTTTCTCATTTACAGAATGGGCCTCTTCTAGTGTACCTGGCCCATAAATAATGGCTGGGATATGAAATTCACTAAACCACCCACCATCCGTTACTGTTGCAGACATATCTAAAATTGCATTTTTAGATAAAATAGATTCATGTACCGCACTAAGAGTTTTTACAGCTACATGTTCACTATCTACTTCTAAAGAAGGAAAAATTTCACCACGATCCACAATCATCGACTCTCCGCCCCACTTAAATTGCGGTGGATTTTCACTTAACCATGGATCAGCAGCTGCTACTTTTCTTATATACGCTTCTATTTCTTCTATTATTTGTTCATGCGTTTCGTTTGGATAGAAGTGTACTGTTATCCACAATCGGCACTCATCAGCAATAAACGCTGCATGCCGACCACCTTCAATAACAGCTGGATTAATTGTTGTTGTTCCCGATGGATAGCCTTCATACGTTTTCATGACTGCCCAGTGGCGCTCCAATTCTTGTAAGCTTTGCACAATTTTCATCATTTTTTCAATTGCACTCGCTCCAAATAGACGTCCTCCGGCATGAATCATTTGTCTACGTGTTGCATCATGAAACGTTCGCGGGCTTTTCACAGTAATCCATCCAGTAATTACGCCCCCCTGTCCTTGCATATGTAAATTGCTCGTATCCACTACGACTGCAAAATCAGCATCATAACCACGTTTACAACATTGAAGTGTTCCTGCTTCTCCTACTTCTTCTCCAATTACTGATTGAAATATTAGATCACCCGGCAATTCAATTCCCGCTTCTTCTAAAAGCTGAATAGCAAATAAGGATCCAGCTAATCCACCTTTCATATCTGCCGCGCCTCTTCCAACTAACCAGTCGTCTTTTATAAACGGCTCAAACGGATTTGTTTCCCATGCCTCATCTATCGACACTTCAGCTACATCCATATGTCCATTAATAATAAGACTTTTATATGTCCCGCTTTCCGTCCCTTTTTTTACACCAACAACGTTCGGGTCATTCGGATATACCTCCCATTTATCAATACTAAAATTTCGTTTTCTTAGAAAATCTGCAACAAATTCTTGTGCTTCATTTGTATTTCTCGCTGGTGGCGCTGGTGTTTCAAAACGAATTAATGTTTTTGTAAGTTCGAGCAATTCCTCTTTCCTTGAATCTATTTGTTTTAACAACTGCGAAATTTCTGGATTCATCGCTAATTCCCCTTTGCATACGTAGTATGTTTCCAGCTTTATTTTCACAAAAAAAGAGACTGTTTACAATTTTACAGTCTCTAAATGACTCACTATTATAAAGTGAAACTATAATCAGTGGGGAGGTTCATCCCCCACTGATTATTAGCCTTCACCAATCGGGCGTTTACGGGCAGTTTATCTCCAGCCGAATTTTGAAGTGGAGTTTTACTGCCCGTTAATGCGGGGTAAACTTTCTAATTCAGTTGTGTTTGTCTTTTCAATATGTTCTACGCTACTTCTCTTATTTCTGGTAGCGCGATAAAACAGTAAACAAACAATCATAAATGGAATACCACAATATAAAGCCATTCTTTGTTCAGGAATAAAAGCCATGCCAACAATTACTGTTAAATTTAATACTAACGCAAGAAGTGGAACAAATGGATACAATGGTGTTTTAAATTTCAAATCCTTAATATCCCCGCCCTGCTTTACGTATGTCCTTCTAGCTAATAAGTTAGATAAAGCAATCGATGCCCAAACTAATATTGCTCCGAACCCTGCAATTGAAAGAAGCCATAAATAAACTGTATCTTCCGCATAAATACCTGATAATAATGAGAGGCATCCTACAATCGTGCTTACAATCAACGCATAAATAGGAACACCGTTTTTAGATAACTTACCAAAAATCGGGCTAATCATTCCTTGATTAGACATAGACCATAGCATACGGGAAGTTGCATATAATCCTGAATTCGCAACCGATAATACCGCTGTAATAATAACAAAATTTATAATATCAGCCGCATAAGGAATACCAATTTTATCAAATACGACTACAAATGGACTTTCTATCACGCCTGCTTGCTGCCAAGGAAATAGTCCTGCAAGAATAAAAATAGATAGTACAAAGAAAACGAGTATGCGCCAAACTGTATTATTAATTGCCTTTGGGATCGTTTTCTCTGGATTTTCACTCTCACCAGCTGCAATTCCAACTAGTTCTGTTCCTTGGAAAGCAAAATTAACTGCAATCATTGTAATTAAAATTGCTGATAATCCATTTGGAAACAACCCTCCATAATCAGTAAAACTAGAAAACATCGGTGCTGGTTCATTTCCTTTCATATCTAGAAAACCGAACATCGCTGCCCCGCCCAAAATAATAAATGCAATGATTGTAATTACTTTAATACTTGCAAACCAAAATTCAACTTCCGCAAAACTTCTTGAAGATAACGCATTAATAGCAAAGAGCAGTACTGCGAACACTACACACCAAATCCATGACGGTACATCGGGAAACCAGCGTTTCATCAAAATACTAACTGCAATTAATTCAATGCCTATCGTAGCAGACCAGTTTAGCCACGACATCCAGCCGACTACATAACCCGCTGCAGGCGAAATGTGCTTTGTTGCATACGTTTGATAAGATCCTGCATCAGGCATTGCAACCGCTAACTCTCCTAGACAGAGCATCGTTAAATACATAACAAACCCGCCAACAAGATACGCTATAATCGCTCCTCCAGGTCCAGCTTCATGAATTGTATAACCAGATCCTAAAAAAAGACCCGTACCAATAACCCCTCCGAGTGCAATCATAAATATGTGCCGACTTTTCAATTCCCTTTTTAATCCTTGGCTTTGATCCATCACATAAATCCCCCCTTTTCATTTTTTAAGACCCATTAATTGTAAGCGCTTTTAAAATTCTTCATCGTAAAATTAATTATTAAAAAGTGCAAAATACATATCACTTATATTAATCACTACCTGTTATTAAAAGGTCATCCCTTACTGTTATTAATAGTTTTTGATCAGCGATAGCTTGTCCTTCTACCACTTCTAAAGATTCGATATAACCACTGATGCCTACCTTAATTTCTACTTTCTGTTTATCTATCGTTTCAATTAACGCTAATTTCTCCCACTCATATACGTAAGAACTTTCAGTAACAAATAATTTCTCTACTTTCCCGTAACAAGGACTATACACGCCTTCTATAACCGTCTTCACTTAATAAATTCCTCCTCTTAATTAATTTGCACTGAAATGTCGCATACCCTATGAAAAGTTCTAATTCACCCACTCCTTCCATTTAAAGATTTCAATTATTATTTATGCAAGATACGTACCAACCTCAATATCTATATAAAAATTAAGATTTCGTACAAAAAAATCTACATAACCGCAAAATTTTTCTATCATTTAAAAAGTTTTAAAAGAAAATAGCAAAAAATTTTTGCGATTTTATGAGAATTTTAATAAAATTATAAAAAGTCAGTCTTCATAGGGTGAAACGAGGAGAAGATGATACATGCATACAGAAGAAATTAATTTCAAACAAATTATTGAAATGAATGCACTATATGAAGCTTTACTCAATGAACTCGATATCGGGATTCATATTATTAATGAGGAAGGTAAAACGATTATCTATAACCGCAAAATGATGGAAATTGAATCAATGGACCGCTTAGATGTGCTATATAAAAGTCCCTTAGAGGTATTTGCATTTGAAGAAAATAAAAATAGTACTCTTATAGAGGCATTAAAATTTGGAAAAACAAAAAAAAATATAAAACAAACGTATTTTAACAATAAAGGGCAAGAAATTACGACGATTAACGATACTTTCCCTATAATAGAAAATGGAAAAATTAAAGGCGCTATTGAAATTTCAAAAGAGATTAGTCACTTAAAGCAACCGATAAGAATGAGCCCTTCTCGAAAACAAAATACTAAATTCACCTTTGACCACATAATTGGTGATTCTGGAGCTATTCAATCAATCATTGCAGAAGGAAAGAAGGTAATTCGTACATCCTCATCTATACTTCTTGTAGGAGAAACAGGGACTGGCAAAGAACTATTTGCACAAAGTATACATAATGAAAGTCAGCGTTCAACAAAACCGTTTATTTCACAAAATTGTGCAGCTATACCTGATACCCTAATGGAAAGCTTATTATTTGGTACGAATCGAGGTGCCTTTACAGGAGCAATAGATAAATCTGGTTTATTTGAAGAAGCAAATGGCGGGACTTTGTTGTTAGATGAAATCAACTCATTAAGCCCAACGCTTCAAGCTAAGTTACTACGGGCTATACAAGAAAAAACAATACGAAGAATCGGAGGTGCACAAGAAAAAGAAATTGATGTTCGTATTATAGCAACTATTAATGAAGACCCTCTTGAAGCTATTGCACACAATCGGTTAAGAGAAGATTTATATTACCGATTAAGCGTCGTTACTTTATGTCTTCCACCTTTACGGGAACGAAAAGAAGATATTCCAGCTCTTGTTCAGCACTTTATCGAAAAGTACAATATTCAATTCGGGCTCAGCGTAACGGATGTAGATGTACATGTAAGAGAATTCTTTTATGTATACGATTGGCCCGGAAACGTACGAGAATTGGAACATATAATTGAAGGTTCAATGAACTTAATAGAAGATGAAAATATCATTACAGCGTTTCATATACCCACTCACTTTCGCGAACGAATAAAAAAAGAATTCAATATGCAACCTTCACTAACTAATTACAATGCTGATACACCTAAAACTTTAAAGCACACGATAGAAGAAATAGAAAAGAACTACATCACTCAAATTCTTAAAGAGAATAATGGTAATATCTCACAAGCAGCAAAATTTTTAGGATTGAGTAGACAAAACTTACAATATCGAATTAAAAAATTACATTTACACATATGAAATGAACCTTTCTCCAATCGCGGAAAAATTGGTAAAATATGTTACACTAAACATATAACATGCTAGAAAGGGGCGATATATATGAGTAATGATAAAAAATTAAAGTTAATACAATACTTATACTTTTTCCCTACTATTCTCTGTATGATGTTATTCATTAATGCCGATGTAAGCAGCTCTCCTTATGCAAAGCTATTAGGAACAATTTTCGGCTCCTTTGCAGCTATTATGCTTGCTGCTTTTTGGAATTTGAAAATACGTATGAAGAAAGAGAAATCTTCTTAACAGCAAAACATAAAAAAATCGAGCCTACACAGCTCGATTTTTTACTGATTAAAACTCAACACTCTCCAAATACAAACCACTTGCCTCAGCAAGACAATTAATTTGATTGCGCTGTTTTTCCTCTAAAATGTTCGGAATTGCTTCAGCATCTAATTGTCCTAATCCAACTTCAATTAATGCTCCAACAATTTTTCGCACCATATTATGAAGGAAGCCGTTACCACTTACTCTAATTTGTACAAATCCTGCCTCTTCAGAAACCTCAAGCGTATATACTTCTCGAACCATAGACTTTTTCTTAGATTTTGCATTTGAAAAAGCAGTAAAATCATGTGAACCAACTAAATGTTTCGCAGCTTTTTTCATGCTTTCCACATTTAATTTTTTATTCACGTGCATGCTGTGTTTACGCATGAATGGGTTCGTGTGCTCTTCATTCCAAATCTTATAAAGATATGTTTTCGCCTTAGAGTTGTAACGAGCATGGAAACGATCTGGCACTTCTTCTACATTTGTAATACTAATATCATTTGGTAAATATTGATTTAAATACTTTTTCACTTTATGTTCCACTAACTTCTCATCACTCTTAAAGTTAGCCACTTGATTCAAAGCGTGTACACCAGCATCCGTTCTACTACAGCCGATAATTTCAATTTCTTTCCCGACCATTTCAGATATGACACTCTCAATTTTCCCTTGAATCGTATTATCATTATTACCGAGACGTTGCCACCCTTTATAACGCGCACCGTCATACTGAATCGTTAATTTATAATTATGCATAGTATTCTCCTTCATAGAAAATATTCCCTCATATCGTGAGGGAATATGAATAAACTTTATTTTTTAACAAGTCTTACTACATTTTCTACATGAGCTGTATGCGGGAACATATCAACTGGCTGCACATATTCCACTTCATAACTCTTCATTAATGCATTCACATCACGTGCTAACGATGAAGGATTACAAGATACGTACACAACTCGTTTCGGCTGTACTTTTAAAATTGTTTCCAATAATTTATCATCGCAACCTGTACGTGGTGGATCGACAACAATTACATCTGGACGCCATCCTTCTTTTACCCACTTTGGTAACCATTGTTCAGCTTTACCTGCTTCATACTTCGTGTTTGTAAATCCGTGACGTTTCGCATTTTTTCTTGCGTCTGCAATCGCTTCTGGAATTACATCCATACCACGTACTTCCGCTGCATCATTCGCAAGCCAAAGACCAATTGTACCAACACCACAGTACGCATCTACAATTTTCTCATTCCCTGTTAAAGCAGCTGCTTTTTTCGCTTCATCATATAAAACAACCGTTTGCTCTGGATTCAGTTGGAAGAATGCACGTGCTGATAATTCAAATGATAAATCACCAAGTGTTTCTTGAATTACTTCTTTTCCAGCTAATTTAAATGTTTTGTCGCCAAAAATAACAGATGTTTTACGCCAGTTTACGTTTTGCATAATTGATTTAACAGCTGGCATCTGTTTTTGTACTTCTGCAATAAATTGTTCTTTATTTGGCAGTTCTTCTTTTGTTGTAATAAGTGTAACTTGTACTTCCCCTGTTTGAACTGCAGTACGTGTTACAATTGTGCGTACTAAACCTTTTTGTTTTTTCTCATTGTAAATAGAAACATTTAGTTTTTCTAATATACGTCTTACAACTTTTGTCGCTTCATTCGTTGCTTTATGTTGAATCATACAATGGGCAATATCAATTAACTGATGTGAGTTTTGTTTATATAACCCTGTAATAACTTTCTCGTCTTTACGCCCCACTTGTAATTGACTCTTATTACGATAATGCCATGGATTTTCCATACCAAGCGTCGGACGAATTTTCTCTTCCAAAGTGTTATTCATGTACTTCTCAAATGCTTGTACAACGATATCACGTTTTTGATTTAATTGTTCTTTATAATCTAAATGTTGTAGCTGACAGCCACCGCACTCCTCATATACTGGACATGGCGCTTTCACACGATGTGGTGAAGCTTTACGAACCTTTTTCACTTTCGCTTCAGCGAAGCCACGCTGAATTTTCGTTGTCTCAGCAACGACTTCTTCTCCTGGTAATGCCCCTGGAATGAAAACAACTTGTCTCTTAAAATAACCAACGCCTTCTCCGTTAATCCCAAGACGTTTAATTGTCACAGGAAACGTTTGACCAACTTCCAACTTACTCTCATGTTGCTTTTGTATCATGATTACACCTCTACTCTATACTTTTCCATAAATATAACGCTGCATAACTGCAGTATGGTTCACACTCTTGTTTCACGTTTTCTAAAAATGCATCATCAGGTTTATCATCTAATTGAAATACACCTTGCACTGCACGCTGAATCCCAATGTCCGCTTTCGGAAACATATTTTTCCGCCCAAGCCCAAACATTAAAAAGTTTTGCACTGTCCATGCACCAATTCCCCTAATTGGCAACAATTGTGCTGAAACTTCTTCTTCCGTCCCAGTTTCTATACTCGCTAAATCTAATGTACCACGGGCAATACGTTCTGCTAATCCTACTATATATTCAGCCTTTCGCTGACTAAACTTCTGCTCTCTCAATTCTTCTATTGAAATATTTGCTACTATTTCCGGAGTGGGGAAAAAGAATACACCGTTCTTCTCTGTTCCATACCGTTTCACAAATTGTTCTGTTAGCACAGTAGCAAATTTCAAATTTATTTGTTGGTGAATGATACAGCGAAGAAGACAAGCAAAATAATCAAATTCTAAAATAATTGGAGTATAAGCATATGTTTCAAATAGTGGACGTAATGATGTGTTTAAAAAATGATTTTGTATATCTTGAAACGGTTCATTCCAATGAAAAATGGCCCTCATTCGTTTCATGACTTTCTCCGGATCTCCTGTCTGACTAGAAATCCAAAACTGTGGATTTTGAACAGTACCAATCCCTTGCAAGCGAACAACAACCTGTTCCTCGTCTATACAAAGCGGGACATAAATGACTTTCTCATCTAATTGAATGACGTTGAGAGGATCAAAAGATAAACGTTTTAATACTTCTTCAAAATGATACGGATACTCTAACGTAACATGTTCGCTCCACATACGTTTCCCCATCCTTTTTACACATCATTATAGCATGAGAAAACCGCAAGCATACATGCTTACGGTTGATTGCTTTTCACTAAGTCATCTAGACTTTTAAAATGATACCCTTTCTCGCGCAAATCATCAATGATTTTCGCAAGTGCTTCTGCATTATCTTTTGATATTGCATGAAGTAATAAAACAGATCCTGGATGAATCATCGTCATTACATTGTTATGCGCATATTGCCACCCTCTTTGCTGATCCACTTTCCAATCAAGAAATGCAAGTGACCAAAATACATTATAGTAGCCCATTTCTTTCGTAAGAGCTAATGTTCTTTCACTAAATACGCCGCGCGGAGGACGTACATATTTCACTTCTTTTTGCCCTGTTACTTTTTTTATTTCCTCTGTTACACTCGTTAATTCTTCACGAAGTTTTGCATCGTTTACTGCTGTAAAATCTGGGTGACTCCAAGAATGATTCCCAATAATATGCCCTTCATTTTTCATTCGTAACAACAAATCTTTTTGAGTTTTAATATAATGCCCTGTTACAAAGAACGTGGCTGGTACCTTCTTCTCTTTTAATACATCTAAAATTTGTCCTGTATAACCATTTTCATATCCATTATCAAATGTTAAATAAATATCTTTTTTCTTCGTATCCCCTAAATAAAATCCGCCATTTTTTTGTAGCAATTCTGTATAAAGTTTCCCTGCATCTGGTACTGTTTCATTTTTAGGACGCGGAATTCCCCAGTTATGTGGAGTGTTTGTATAAGCCAATGTTGAAACTGGAACAAGTGCCATCATAATTGAAAGAATGAGACCTATATATAACCATTTATATTTCATAAATAGTCTCCTTTCCATATATAATCGTACCTGTAGTTTCTGTTTCCCTGCTTTCTTTCATGCTGAACATGTTTTTCTATATATACCAAAAAAATGCACCTCGAATCATTCGAGGTGCATTTTTGTTTACTTAAATACTGGCTCTTTAAAGCTCGCTAATTTTTCAAGCGATGTTTTATCAACATCGGCATGCAAACTATTGCCATGAGAGTCCATCGTTACAACGGCTTTAAAACCTTCAATTCGTAAATGCCACATTGCTTCTGGAATACCAAATTGTAAGAAATCAACATCTTTCACTTCTTTAATACATTCCGCATAATATTGCGCAGCACCGCCAATTGCGTTTAAGTACACGCCGCCGTGTTCTTCTAATGCTGCTAATGTTTTTGCACCCATGCCGCCTTTACCAATTACAGCACGAATACCAAATTTCTTCATAATATCCCCTTGGTATGGTTCTTCACGAATACTTGTCGTTGGTCCTGCTGCTTTAATTTGCCAATTGTCATTCTCGTCTTTCACTACAACTGGACCACAGTGATAAATAACTTGTCCATTTAAGTCTACTGGACAATCGTTATCCATTAAATGTTTATGGATTGCATCACGACCTGTATACATCATGCCATTAATTGTTACAACATCACCAACGCGAAGTTCACGAATTTGCTCTTCTGTAATTGGTGCTTGCAATACAATTTCACGTTGCTCTGTTTTTTCTTGCACTTCTTGCTCCAGTGTATCGTCGCCTTCTTGATATAGCCAATCCATAATTTCTCCTGTTTCAGGATGGATTTTTACACCAAGGCGGCGATATGCCCAACAATTATACGCAACAGATACGTAGAAGCTAGCTGGCAGGCGATTATATACGCCAATTTTACAACCAAGTAAAGTTGTTTCTCCGCCGAATCCCATCGTACCAATGCCAAGCTTATTCGCATTTTCTAATACGTATTCTTCAAGTTTTTGTAACTCTGGTACAGGATTGATGTCATCTAATGTACGGAATAATTGATTTTTCGCTAATTCGTAACCTGATGTTCGGTCTCCCCCGATACCAACACCAATTACACCTGCACTACATCCTTGACCTTGTGCTTGATATACAGCATGAAGAAGGCATTTACGAATTCCTTCTAAATCACGGCCTGCGCGTCCAAGTCCTTCTAATTCACACGGTAAGCTATATTGAATATTTTTATTCTCACAACCGCCGCCCTTTAAAATTAAACGTGCATCAATATAATCTTTTTCCCATTGCTCAAACTTAATAACTGGTGTACCTGGTCCTAAATTGTTTCCACTATTGTCTCCAAAAAGAGAATCAACAGAGTTGGGACGAAGTTTACCATCTTTTGTCGCCCGCTCAAGTGCACTATAGATAGCTTCCTTCAGTTTTAATTGATTCACACCAACTGGTGTATAAATTTTAAAAGTTGGCATCCCTGTATCTTGGCAAATCGGCGAGATGTTATCATCTGCCATTTTAATGTTATTCGTAATTGTGCCAAGTGCCATCGCTGAACGAGTCCCTGCGTTTTCTCGCTCTTTCGCTTGTTGAATCGCACGACGAACATCTTTCGGTAAGTTCGTTGACGTTTCAACAACTAGTTGATACATACTTTCTTGAAGCTTTTCCATTGTTACTTCCCCCTCAATTGTGAACGCTACCAAAACGTTACGAGATGAAAATTCCATCGTTATACTCTTCAGCCCTTTATTTATCCCGCATGAACGGGCAGTAAGACTCCCACCTCGAAATTTGACTAGAGCAAAGAAGTTAGGTTGGAGCCCTGCTGCCCGTAAACGCCCGATTGGTGAAGGCTAATAATCAGTGGGGAATAAACTTCCCCACTGATTAAAGTTTCACTTTATTTCATGCTATTAAAGTATAAATGAGATTTTTCACAACTTGATTATACCTTTTTTTCTATATTCCTTCTATTATCCGTACAGAAAAAGGCTACCAATTTTGTATTGGCAGCCTTTTTAATATATTATTCGTCTTTTTTAAATTGCTCACATTTTAATTCTAATTCATCTAACATCGCAAGAAGACGATCTACATCTTCTAACTCTACTTCTTCAGGTTCAATTGTATCAATTACTTCAATGAACATATTTAAACGCTCTTTTAAATATACTAATTGTGTATCTTTATCTTGAATTGCTTTTCCCATGAAGGCACTCTCCTTTTAATTCGAGTTACTTTTATTATACCGCAAAAATGATTGCTATGGGCATGAAATTTCATCAATTTTGTCACGATTATCCGCTATAATGTAAGCCCTCTCTCTTTTTCCGCTAAAAAGTTTCACTTTATAAAAAGTACATATTCTTCTATTATAGAGAATGGACAAATTGTTATTTCAATAGTCAAAGGAGTATTTCATATGACGATATCACAAAAAATGAAGCCGATTACTCCTTCTTACGATCCATGGGAAGCGTATATGGACCTTGAAGAGTACGGCAAACTACTATTAACAAACGTTGAGTTTACAACGACAACGTTATGCAATATGCGTTGCGAGCATTGTGCTGTTGGTTACACATTACAGCCGAAAGATCCAAATCCGCTTCCGATGGAGCTTTTATTAAAACGATTAGATGAGATTCCTCATTTACGTTCTTTAAGTATTACTGGCGGAGAACCTATGCTTTCAAAGAAATCCGTCGACAACTATGTAACACCACTCTTAAAATACGCTCATGAACGAGGCGTTCGCACTCAAATCAACTCAAACTTAACTATAGATTTAGCACGTTACGAACAAATTATTCCTTATTTAGATGTGCTGCATATTTCTCATAACTGGGGAACAATTGATGACTTCGTTGAAGGCGGATTTGCAATGATGGAGCGTAAACCTACTTATGAACAACGTGCAAAATTATTCGAACGAATGATTACCAATAGTAAAGCTCTATCCGATGCAGGTGTACTCGTATCAGCCGAAACGATGTTAAACAAAAGAACTCTACCACACATTGAACATATTCATCGTCAAATCGTTGAGGAAATGGGTTGTAAACGTCATGAAGTGCATCCGATGTATCCAAGTGACTTCGCTAGCACACTTGAAATTTTAACAAAAGACGAAATTCGAAAAGCTATTGAACATTTATTAGAAATTCGTGACGAAAATGTATGGATGTTATTTGGAACATTACCTTTCTATGCATGTAGTGATGATGAACGCGATTTAGCTACATTTAAGAAATTACATGAAAGTAAAAATGTAACTGTACGTAATGATCCAGATGGCCGTTCTCGTTTAAATGTAAACATTTTCGATGGAAATATTATTGTGACGGACTTTGGTGATGTTCCGCTTCTAGGAAACATACAAACAAACACATTACAAGAAGCATATGAGAAATGGAGCGCTTCAAAAACAGCAAAATCATTAAGCTGTCATTGCCCTGCGGTGAAATGTCTTGGACCGAATGTTCTTGTAAAGAACAGCTACTATCCAACAGAAAATTTCTTATCAAAAAAATCAAACCTTATGTTATAAATAAAAACGTCAGCTTATATGGGCTGACGTTTTTTTATTTCATTGCGCATGCGACGAGGAAATAAATTTAAAAAACAAATGATCATGAATTGGAATAGCTGCTCCAATTCCTTGAGAGGTAACATTTTTTACAACAAGTCTTTTTTGATTTCCTTTTAAAACAAGGTACACTTCTCCAAACGTTACTTTTCCTTTTTCATTTACTGCTGGCGTATAAGCATATAAATATCCAAGTTGACTCGGACTAATATTATACACACGCTCATGTCCTGTACCATAACCAATGGTCGTTTTAAATGAAAGTGGCAACTGTACTTTTTCAAGCGCTTTTAGCAGCATCATTTTTTTCACATCTGTAGCATCTTTCATATCTGCTGTTAAATCGCCTTCAATCGTCTTTTGAGTTTCTTGCTTATAACGAAGTGGATATAAGCGATCTCCTCCTCGATTATCGTACACATTACGATTCACTTGTTTATATTCCCAATTAATCGATGTATCTACCGATTCATAATTTAAAGCCCATTGACCTAAATAAATTTTCGCGCGGTACCCTACTGCAAGCGGTGCATTTGAAATTGTCGTTTCATTAAACATCCGAATTAAGTCCGGATTTTCAATTTTAATATTTGCTGTTTTCAATAGTTCTTGAGCAAATTTACTAGGCTGCAAGCGCGGCAAATCTTGCGCATCGTTTGGAAACGTATTGTCTTTTGAAATATTTAAAACAGATGAAGGCATTTTTGTTTCTACCGTTGTCTTTGCAAAACTACTGTTAGGAAATAATAAAATAAACGAGACCATGGCTGAAAGACATATGCTGTATACTCGTTTCACCTGTCTGGCTCCTTCCTACATAAAGGTATATATACTACTTTGTTTATTGTTTTCTCTGAGCACAATTGTTATGCCTATTTTTCATAATAAATAAAAACCAATTCCCATAATGACGTACGCAGCTAATAACGTGCCTCCTTCAAACCAGTTTGTATCCCCATCATTGGAGATTGCAATCGTTAAGAAAACAGCTGTAATCATGGACACAAGTTCTGGTATTGTAAACACTAAAGGCATCCTTTGTACAAAAAACATAGAAAGCAATACTAATACAGGAGCAACAAACATCGCAATTTGTAATGTAGAACCTACTGCAATTTCAACTGCAATATTTACTTTATTTTTATAAGCCATAATAATTGCAGATGCATGTTCCGCTGCATTTCCAACAATTGCAACGATAATAACCCCTATAAATAACTCTGACCAGCCAAATGACTTCGCAACCGTCTCAAATGTATGCACGAGAGCCTCCGACACATAAGCTACTGCAATCGTCGCTATCGCTAAAATAAGGAGTGCTTTACCTTTCGACCACTCTGGCTCTTCTTCATGCGCTACTTCGTCACTTTTATGTTGATATACACCACGGTGCGTAACTAACTTAAATAGCAATGCAGCAAGGTACATAATAATCATAATAATAGATACGCCAATACTTAATTGATACGTCTTTCCCGCATCCATCTTCATTGAAAAAATTTCTGGAATAACAAAGGCTACGACAACAGCAAAAATTAATAAAGCTGAATTATGTCTTGCGTCGTAAACATTAAAGCTTTGTCTTTTATATTTTAATCCACCTATAAAAAAGGACAGCCCTCCTACTAATAGTAAATTTCCAAGTACAGAACCCGTTAACGAAGCTAACACAACTTCAATTAATCCTGCCTGAAGTGCGAAAATTGAAATGATAAGTTCAACGGCATTACCGAAAGTTGCATTTAATAATCCACCTATTCGAGGTCCAGAAACAATTGCCAAACTTTCTGTTGCTCTCCCCATAAACCCCGCTAATGCGATAATTGTAATGCAATATACAGCAAACATAATCGTTTGAGGCCAATGCATTGTTTTTCCGAGTACAGAAAGTGGTACACCTATAAGCGCTACTATAAGAAATATTTTATTAAACATGCTTTCCATCCTTCCATCGTATGTATTTCTCCTCATCATTAATATTATTCTTCTCCTAACTTGTCCGATTTCATCACAATTACGTTTAAAAAATCAGATTGAAGAAAACAGTATGAAAGATATTTAATTTATCTTGTTTAAACGGAGAAAATTATAAATTATGAAAAGAGGTTAAAAGTATGCACTTAAAAGAAAAAATTGCAACGATTATTCAAGGACAAAGAACAGGTGTGTTATCTACTGTACGTAATGAGAAGCCACACAGCGCTTTTATGATGTTTTTCCATGAAGATTTTGTACTATACGTTGCAACAGATCGACAATCAAAAAAGATAACAGATATCGAAAACAATCCAAATGTACATGTACTGCTTGGACGAGAAGGAAAAAAATTAGATGAAGATTATATAGAAGTTGAAGGCTTAGCTTCAATCGAGGAAGACTCAACATTAAAAAACAAGTTTTGGAATAATAGCTTAAAACGCTGGTTACTTGGTCCTGAAGACCCTAATTACGTATTAATAAAAATCAATCCTGACACAATTTATTACATCGATGGTGCAGGTACGACGGAGCCCGAGTTTTTACGACTATAAAATAAAACAAGCCCCCCTTAGGTGGGCTTGTTTTGTCGAAAAGTTCTTCTGAAAAAAACAATAAAATAGGTGGAACTTTCTAAAGATTCTGTTATATAATAGCAGTAACTTAAATAAACTGTATTAAAACAGACTGAGAGGAGAAATAAAATTGATGAAAAGAGAAGAACGTAAAAACATGATTGAGTTTATTGAAAAGAAAAAAGGAATTGAGCGTGACGAATTATTGTTTATGACAGACGATGAAGTAGAACATATTTATAATGTAACTTACTTTTTATATGAGGAAATTGCAGAGTAGTATAATAATCCCCACCTTATTAAAAATATAAGGTGGGGATTATTTCGTTATTAATACATGAGAATGATTTTCATGTATAATAATGTAAGATTGGAGGAATTTTACTATGAGCTCATGGCTATTATTCGCACTATTATCAGCAATTGCTGCTGCCCTTGTATCTATTTTTGGAAAGATTGGTTTAGATGGAATCGATGCCAATGTTGCTACGACAGTTCGTTCTATTATTATGGCATTATTTATGATAGGCGTTATTATTATACAAGGTAAATTTCAAAATATCGGCGACGTACTGCTAAATAAAAAAGCACTGCTATTTATCACATTAAGTGGGGTTGCAGGTGCTTCGTCATGGCTATTTTATTTTCTTGCCTTAAAAACAGGAAAGGTCTCTCAAGTAGCCCCTATCGATAAATTAAGTGTAGTGTTTTCTATTATTCTTGCGATGATTATACTCGGTGAAAAGTTAAACTTTATGACTGGTATCGGTGTAGTCTTTATTACAGCTGGTGTACTATTTATTGCTTTCAGCTAAAAAAACCGCTATTAGCGGTTTTTCTTTTTCTTTATGTAAAACCATACAATGCATGTAACAACTGCTGAAATGATTAAAATCCATATTCCATAATGATGTAAACTATACTCGACAAATCGCCACTTCTCTCCTAATTTCCAGCCAAGTCCGATAAAAACACTTATCCAAATGAGCGCACCACCGTAAGCGTACAAGCAAAAACGCCAAAATGTTAAATTCGAAACCCCAGCAAAATATGCTGTTAAATGACGTACTCCTGGTATAAAGTAACCAATCATTAAAAGAAATGGACCGTATTTTTCAAATAAAACATGTGTTTTTTCAATGTGATGTTCTTTAATTCTAACTTTCGGCCCATATTTTTTTAAAACAGGCAGACCGAGTTTTAAACCTAATATGTAACTTAATGTAATACCTAACATCGCACCCGCCATCCCACTTGAAAAAGCAGCAGTTCCTGACATAACGCCTTTTGAAACATTATAACCAACAAAGGTCAATAAAAACTCGTCTGGTATCGGTAATCCGACAATCCCACCAGCCAATGCTATAATAATTCCAAAATACCCATAATGCGCGATTAACTCGCCAATATGTTGTTCCATTCGGAAGACACATCCTATGCACGATCGTTATTCCACATTTTGCCCGTTCTCTCTTTAAGACAAACATGGTATACATATTCACTATACATTGTTTTTATAATGAACTCTACTTCTACCCATTCTTTTAACAGCGATCAAGTGAAACTTTAATCAGTGGGTATTTTGTCTATCTCCACTGATTATTAGCCCACACCAATCAGGATTAAAAAATAAAAATTCATATGCTTGTTTTTTTGTTACAATAAAGGAAAGCTACTTTTCGCAACGGTTTAACTCTCAAGAAAAATGATACATCTAGCAAAAACATAGTTTGGTCTATATAATACAACTTCTATCTATTAAAAAACATGTACCCTTTTACATACAACATCATTTTTCTAAATTATACAGGGGGGAACGAACATGACCATTGAAAATCAATTTATCCAAAAAGTTTACTATAAAACATTTTTAACAGAAGAAATTTCTACTCCAGTATCGGAAGTACTCGGTGAAGCATACATAAATGAATCTAAAAATGAATTCTCCAACATTTCTAATATTCGCTTTGCTCAAGGTGAATTTTATTATCAAAATAAAGATTTTGAAGCAGCCATATTTAAGTGGGAGAAAGTAAATAACGACCTTGAACTTTGGGCAACCAAAAATATTGCTGATGCCTATTTTGAACTCGGATTCTTACCAAAAGCAGAAGAAATTTATCAATCTATTCAAACTGAAGGTACAACTCTTACGATGGAAGTTTCCTTGCAACTTCTTTCTCTTTATATCGAGCAAGATCGTTTAGGATTAGCTTTTAAGACGATTAGTGAAGCTGTGGCATTTCAACCAGACTATCCGAATATTACTGCAATCGCACGTTCTTTCTATGAAAAACAAGAAGATTGGAACAACGCTATCGAACTTGCAGTTCAAGAGGGAATTCGAACAAAGTCATTACATTGGTTCGATACTTTAATCCATTACGTAAACCAAGGATTTACTAAACAAATCAAACCAGAATATTTCTATGATTCTTTAAAAGCTTTATATGCAATTGACCAAGTCCAATTTAAAGAGTTTGTTATTGCCCTTTGGAACAGCTATCAAAATGAACCATTATACCTTTCTTGGATCCAAAGCATGAATCATTTATTTTTACATATTGAAACAGATAACAATGACAATTGGAATGAAATTTCTATCCGCTACCAAGAAACATACTTTGCATTAATTACTGGCGATCATTTTATGCATGAATTAAACGGTCTTGTTCCTGATTTATTAACAAATTGGTTTAGTTTAACAAAAGCAAAGGATTCCTTACTTGTTTCTGCCGCCGTATTAGCATGGAATGAAGTTGCACCTACAACTTTAGAATCATTACTCGTAAAAAGTGCTGGAGCCTTACTTTCTAATTCATCAGCTGAAACAAATGTAGATATGGAAACCGTTTCTCATCTATTCGAAACAATTGCTGAATGGGCCGAGAAAAATGATGTAGATTTAAGTCATCAATTTACGCTACTCGTCCATGAACTATGTGATTTACATGTTAATAAACTACTAATAGCTGGAACAAGTGACCATGATAAAGCGTCATTCGTTAATTCAATATTAGGAGAGAACATCTTAACTGAGACTTTAACAGCTCCTATTCTATTTAAAGACGATAGTCAAACTGCAATAACGGAATTCAATGATCTAGATGTAAAAAACATCTCGAACTTTGATGAAGTCCATCAAATAATGGATACATCTTCCCAGTCAGAACTTGAGAAAAAATGTATAGAAATTAAGTTACCAAGTAGATTTTTAAGAAAAAATAAGTTTGCATTTCTTGTTACACCATCTGTTCAAGGACAATTGGATAAAAACAGCTCATACTTTGAATACTTACAGGCAGCAGAGAGCCTTATTTACATATTAAATTCTGCCTCACCATTACATGGCGAAGAACTTGATACATTACTTTATTTACGTGAACAAGTGCCAAACTTACAAATTCATTTCGTATTACACACAAATAATACGACTACCAATGAAAATCTAATTAGTAAACTTACAGTCCATTTCCCAAATGCAAAATTCTTCCCGTACTCTCCTTCCCAAGAGAGTAGCCAGCAACTTGGGGATGTAACAGAGTCCATTCTCTCTAATCTTGCAGAACGTGACATAGAGAAAGAACGTATAGAAAAGCTAATATGGTTTACTCAAAAGACAATCGCTTACCTTGTAAATGAACGTGTAGAATTAGAACATACATTAGTGAAATCAGTACGCTGGAATAAACATATATCTGTAAAACTTAATGGATTTATTAACAATCTTACTGCTCTTGAAAAAGACAAAATCCGTTCTATTACAGAATCTTATCTTTTAACGAAAGAAGAAATTACACAAGATATACATTCTCAAATTCCTGAATTATTACAGAGCTGTTCTGACCTTGTTCAAGAAGATAGTGATTTCAAATTAGTTCATGAAGAATTAAATGCTGCGATGAACGAACGAATTGACAAACATGTACAACAAGTGCTTCTTCCTAAATTTACTGGGTCTATTCAAGACTGGATTGAAACAGCACATAATGAATTTATTCAAGCTCAAGCTTATTTAGATGAAATGAGTGAAACGTTCAATAAATTATATAAAGAAGAACGTATGAAACTTCCTTGCGATTTCAAATTACTAGATGATTGGCATCGAGATGTCGTACGAATGACAAATAGAATTACAGTAACGAACATCAACATTTTATTACGCTTCACACCGACACAATTTTTCTTAAAGAGTGCCGGAAAATTATTTGGTAATATGCAAAAAAACCAATCTATGCTCGCAAACAAATATAAACAATATATTGAAACGGAAGACTATACAGAAATTGCCCAAACAATTTCAAAACAATTCTTCCTTCAATTTGAAGTATTTGAAGGTGCACTAGAGCGTGATATCATGATGTTCTTTAAAGATCCACTTAGCGTATTGAAACAAAATGTAGAAGCCGCTCAACTTGAAATACAAGAAGACGAACAAACATTAGCAACGCTAAGAAGCAACCCAGAAACTTATCATGATCCTTTAGCATTATTTAAACTACAACTATTGCAACACAAATTTGTTATAAGTACTAACCAAAACAATGAAGACGTCTTTGTATCTAACGAGTCTCCTACTGTTTAACATAAAAAACCAAGCAAACTGAAATTTGCTTGGTTTTTTACTTTAATTTATTATTTTCACATGTTCAAATGGATAATAAATTGCCGCTAACTTTCCTAATACATCTGCTCTATCAATAAGTCCTAAACCATTTCTACTATCCCTACTTATTAAGCGATTATCTCCCATAACAAAAATCTTATTTTTAGGAATTGTAATAGGTCCAAAGTCCTCTGTTAAATTCATCAGTTTTTTTTCAGCTTGTTTTTTATTACTATGCAAATACTCCTCATTTTTCACCTCATGATTCACATATAATTGGTCATTTCTCATCTCAATTACATCACCCGGTAACCCAATCACTCTTTTCACATAAAAATTATCCGTCTTCACAACAATAATGTCTTCTCTACCATAACTTTCAAATTGCTTTGCCAACTTATTAACAATTATCTTATCCCCATCTTGTAACGTTGGCTTCATAGATGCTCCTTTTACAGTTGTAGGGAAAAACAAAAAGATTTTTGCCAAAAACGCTAATAAACATGCACTTGCAATTATTCCAAAGAACTCACGCAAACGTTTTTTCTTTTGCATCATTCCACCATCTCATTGTCTTTTTATTTATATTATAAATACTTCAGATAGTTGTTTTCCATAAAATTCTAAATTATATAATTATAATATTACAAATTTTAAAACACTATTCCTTACAAGTTTATTATTTTGATATATCATATTTTATATTTATTAAGCAGAAATTTTCCTATGAATTTTACACTTAACAAATACTAAAACTAATTAAACAAATATATTAGAATATCAAAGAAAAAGATACTCTCAAAATAGTCTATCTACTATTTTTGAGAGCATCTTTTTATAGTCCTACATATACAATACACATCTGAGCAGCGACATATGTAAACCAAATCCAAAGTGGTTCATACTTCAGCTTGCGGCCACCAATATCTGTCACACCAATAATAAAATCAGAAATCACAAACAGCAAACCACCAAGCGCTGGTATCCACCATATTCCTGTATTCTCATAGTATAAGGCGAATGCAAAGCAAGCCATTCCCCCAACCCACAAGCCGTAAATTAGGGCTCCTATCGTAAACAGTTTGTCCTGTTTTTCATTTCGGATAAAAAAGAACCACCCTATAATTAGAAAGAGTCCGTATACGAGTAAACCAATCCAAAAACCATTCCATGAAATACCTGTTTGCAAAAATGCTTTTACATAAAAACAATGGGCAAGAGCAAAAGTAACCATCCCTCCAATTAATCGATGGCCAAAGGGAATCAAACCTGCCATAAATAAATCTCCTAAAGTCGATAAAGTCATTCCTAATGCAACCCAGCTGCTATACTCTATCGATGGATCTTGTAGCCATATCCAAATCGCACTACCTGTTAAAGAAAAACTAAGAATAAGACGAACTGCTAAAGGTAACGGCATATTTTCTCTTGTTCTTTTTGTCTGTCCTATTGCATAAATTGCTCCTGTTAAAAAAATAATTATTTGTCCGATTAACACAATGTAAAGTACATTCATAATATGTTCTCCTCAATAAATGCTTTAATGTATCTTTTTTCGTTATATATAGTCTGTTCTCCTTTTTCTACATAAAAAAAGAAGAACAATACTGTTCTTCCATTTTAATCGCTTTTTTGTTCTCTACGCTACTTGTTTTTTTTGCTCCATTTTCTGCTTAGCCGGGGTACGATTTACGACAATGATTCCCACTGCTACACATGCTAGACCGAATAATACAAATGAATGAATTGCTTCTCCTAAAATCATGCTTGATAATAACACACCAAAGACAGGTATGAAGAACATATACATCGAGACTTTTCCTACTTTGTTATACTTCATAATTGTATTCCATATACAAAATCCCGCTGCCGATAAGAACGATAAATATATGAGCATAAGTATCGTATATAGGTTAAAAGTAAATGGCATCGCTCCAACTTGTAATGCACCTATACATAGTAACCCAACTGATCCAAAAATCATTTGGTATGCTGTCATATACCCAATATCTAACGTTTTACTACCCTCTTTTGCTAATATATTTCCATACGAATACATCATCGCTGCCCCAAGAAGTAATAAGCTACCTATTCCAAAATGGAATGATAAACTTCCATCACTCGGTACATTCACTAAAATGACACCACAAAATCCGATTGATACGCCCATTATTTTTCTCATATTGAGAGCATCATCTTTATATAAAAAGTGTGCGAGTAAAATTTGAAAGAATGATGATGTTCCTGAAATAATCGCTCCTTCAATTCCTGAGCTATAACTCATTCCAATATAAAAACATATATATTGAAGAAAAGTTTGGAACAAACCAATTTGAACTAACTGCTTCCCTGTTCCTTTTTTGAACTGCATATCTTTTCCTAGCGCTTTAAAAAATAATAAGAGCATTACACCAGATAAGAAAAAGCGATAACCAGCAAATAATATTTGTTCTCCGACTTCTTGTGGCCGAATCCCAAGTTCAGCATAGCTTAATTTAATAAAGGGAAATGCGCTTCCCCATAAAAAGGTTGCTACTATCGCAGCAATAAATACACCAATCGGATGAGTAAAAAATTTCTCTGTCTTCACTTGTTGTCTTCCTTTCCGATCTTTTTATGAACAATATTCATATATACCAAAGGAACTGTAAAAACACAAGTTTTCGGTTTATACTTGAAACAAAAACATATCATCTCTCAAAAACATATGCTATACTATAGAATAATTACAACATAATAACTATTAAAATCAGATTTAACAGAAATGCTGCTATCCGTTACGGATGGCAGCTTTCGTCGTTTTATAGGGGTTTCGATTTTGATTCTTTTTCTCAATAAGAATTTGAAAGGGGCGAGTAATAATGAACTCGGAAGTAAAAACATTACCATCAAAACAGAACGTACCTAGTCCATCTTGGATTCAAACACTAAAAAAGCACTATGAACTTATATTTGCAATCTTATCTGGTATTTTCATTTTAGCTGGCTGGTTATTCACAAAAAATGAGGCGATAAGTGTAGGTATTACTTTCTATATCCTCGCTTATGTAATTGGAGGATTTGCAAAAGCGAAAGAAGGCATTGCAGACACAATTGAAGAGAAAGAGCTAAATGTTGAAATGCTCATGCTCTTTGCTGCTATCGGTGCTGCCATGATTGGCTATTGGGCAGAGGGTGCTATTTTAATCTTCATCTTTGCGCTAAGTGGTGCAATGGAATCTTATACGTTAAGTAAAAGTCAAAAAGAAATTTCAGCACTTCTTGATTTACAGCCTGAAGAAGCATTACGTATTTCAAATGGAACCGAGGAACGTGTTCCTGTTGGAGAATTACAAATTAACGACATTATTTTAATTAAACCCGGTGAACGTGTTCCTGCTGATGGCACAATTCAGAATGGTGAAACAAATATTGATGAAGCTGCTATTACAGGAGAACCTATTCCGAATGAGAAAAAATTCGGCGATGAAGTGTTTGCTGGAACTGTGAATTTACGTGGTGCTATTGAAATTACAATTACAAAGCCGAGCGATCAAACATTATTCCAAAAGATTATTCGTCTCGTTCAAAGTGCACAAAGTGAAAAATCACCATCACAACTATTCATCGAAAAATTTGAAGGAACATACGTAAAAGGTGTACTACTCGTTGTTGCGCTTATGATGTTCGTTCCTCACTTCTTACTGGATTGGAGTTGGAATGAAACATTTTATCGCGCTATGATTTTACTTGTAGTCGCTTCTCCTTGTGCACTAGTTGCAGCTATTACACCCGCAACTTTATCTGCAATTTCTAACGGAGCGAGAAACGGTATTCTCTTTAAAGGCGGCATTCATTTAGAACGTCTAGCTTCAGTAAAGGCGATTGCCTTTGATAAAACAGGAACATTAACACAAGGAAGACCTACTGTAACAGATGTATATGTTCGAGAAGGTATAGCAGAAAGTGAAGTACTTTCTATTACAGCATCAATTGAAAGTCACTCTACACATCCTTTAGCTGAATCCATTGTTAAATATGCAAAACATGCTTATGATATTTCGATAAAAAAACCCGAAAACGTTGAAGATGTAACTGGTTTTGGATTAAAAGGAACATTAGAAAATAAAGCTTATAAAATTGGTAAAGCTGATTTTATCGGGGAACAAACAAAGACATTTCATAATGGTATTTCTACCTCCCTTGAAAAAGAAGGGAAAACTGTCGTTTATATAAGTGATGAAGATGGTATTCTTGGACTTATCGCTTTAAAAGATACACTCCGCCAAGAAACCATTGCTGCCATTCGCGATTTACAAAGCATTGGTGTGGAAGCAATCATGATTACTGGCGATAATGAAGAAACCGCAAAAGCCATTGCTGCTGAAAGCAATATAAAAGAATATTATGCATCCTGTTTACCAGAAACAAAAGTTGAAACGATTAAAAAGTTAAAAGAAAAATACGGTACAGTAGCAATGGTCGGAGATGGTATAAATGATGCACCCGCGCTCGCTACTGCTAGCATTGGTGTTGCAATGGGTGAAGGAACAGACGTAGCTTTAGAAACTGCAGACGTTGTACTTATGAAGAACGAATTGTCTCGACTTTCCCAAGCCATCCGTTTATCAAAACGAATGAACCGTATTGTAAAGCAAAATGTAGTATTTTCTCTAGCTGTAATTGCACTGCTAATCTGTTCAAACTTCTTGCAATTTTTAGCTCTTCCATTTGGTGTTATTGGGCATGAGGGAAGTACAATTCTTGTCATTTTAAACGGGTTACGATTATTAAAAGGAAACAAATAAAAACGGGTCCCTCATAGAGGACCCGCTTTTTTTAATGGTAGCTATTATGCCCGTTCGCACTACTACTTGTTTTATGCTTCGGATGCGAACTGCTCTTTTGTTTATTGTTGTTTTTATTATTGTGGTTCTTTTTATTATTACTCATGAAATATCCCCCCTGTTCCTTTTTATTATGGAACAAGAGCTCATTATTCATTACGGGAATTATTGTCACCCGTTCTATAGTGATGGAGTAGACCATTAATTTCACCGCCAAGTAAAATTACCCATCCAGTTAAGTAAAACCATAACATTAAAATAATAATTCCACCGAGACCACCATATGTATTGGCGTAATTCGCAAACTTATCTACATAATAAGCAAATGAGTACGATACCACAATCCACCCTACAGTAGCAAATATTGCTCCTGAAATGACTTCTCTTCTTTTTAACTTTCGATCTGGTGCAAATGTATATAAAAAACTAAACAAGGCAAATAGTACGAAGAAACTCGCTACTAATCGTGTAATACTCCATACGTAAGAAAAACTATCCGATAAACCAATTGCTTTAAATACCGCTGCCCCAATCACTTGTCCGAACACTGGGACAATTAGAGCAAACACAATCATAAAAATGATGGCTAATGTAAACACAATTGATAAAGCTCTTGTTTTAATAAAGGAACGTGTTTCGGTTACATCATACGCACGGTTAAAAGCATTCATAACCGCATTTACTCCATTTGAAGCAAACCATAGCATCGACAGTAAACCAAATGATAATAAACCACCATTTTGCTCATTTACAACTTTATCTACGTTTACTTCAATTAAGTACATTGCATCTTCAGGTACGTACGGTTCTAATAAATTGAGCACACTTTCTGTTTGAAGGTCAATAAATCCAAGAAGCGTAATTAAGAAAACAAGCCCAGGAAAAATAGCAAGTAAGAAGAAATAAGCGAGCTGTGCTGCCAAGCCCGCTACATCATCACGCATCGTCCGATCGTATAAATCTTTACCGAACGAATAAGTGCGATTTCTTCTTACCTTTTCTAAAATTTTTCTCATATATGTTTAAACGCTTTTCTTCTCTTCTTTATCTTGCTTTAACTCAATGTACGCTTCAGTTTTTTTTTCCTCTGCATGTGAGTCTTTCATAAATAATTCACGTGCTTCTTTCATACCACCATCTTCAGCAACTACTGGCTCTTCTTCTGCTTTAAGCTCATCTACCTTTGGAGATACAGCTTGAATTTCAATCGTTTCTGGCTTTTCTTCTCGCTCCATTTTTTTCTTACTAAAAATTTCTTTCGTTTCTTTTAACGTCTCTACAACTGACGGCGTCAATTTTTTAATTTCTGCTACTTTCGCTTTCACTACATTGAAATCAGCAAGTTCGCGTCCTTTATCTGTAACAGTTTGCACTTTTTCTTTAATCTTTGCATTTTCACCAATTTCAATCATCTTTGTTTTTGCTTTTTCAGCAGTGTTTTTTACTTTTTCACGGTTTTCTTTCTTTAACATGGATACAGCTACACCTGCCGCTACACCAAGCGCAATGTTTCGAGCAATATTATTTTTCTTTGCCATATTCCTTCACCCTTTCATTTCTTATGTTAGAAAGTATTTCTTTCTAAGCTTCCTCATATTCCTTGTTCATTTCGAATGAAAGCTAATAGCTTTGCACACCCTTCTGTTACAAGGTCATACACTTCTTGAAAGTTCCCTGTATAGTAAGGGTCAGGAACGTCTGTCCAGCCACCGTCTGGAACAAAGTCGGACAGCCTACCAATATAGCCTCCAGTTTTACCTAAACTTTTTAAATCTGCTATATTCTTGTTGTCCATGGCAATAATATAATCAAACTTTGTTAAGTCTTCTTTTTCTACTTGCCTTGCTTTAATTCCTTCAAAAACGACTTCATTTTCTTTTAAAATTTTTTGTGTTCCTTTATGTGGCGGATGACCAATGTGCCAATCTCCAGTTCCTGCAGAATCAATGACAATTTTCTCTTCAAGTCCCTCTTTTACGACAAGATCTCGAAAAATCGCTTCTGCCATTGGAGAACGGCAAATGTTCCCAAGACAAACAAATAATACTTGAACCATATTTTTGTTTCTTCCTTTCTTGGTGCATTTCTTAATATATACTTATAGTATAAACAACCAATTATTAAATATAAAGGAAATCCCTACTAATTTAATAGGATTGAAAAGATTCATTAACGAAAATGATAAAAAAATGTTAAGATAGCCTTATGTTATTTTAAAGGGGGACACTTCGGTGGATTTATCCGTAAAGTCAGAAGAAAACGTTGAATATATGGTCGAAGCTATTAAAGAAAAATTACGTATGGTTAATGCTGGAGCGATGAGAGCTGCTAGCTTTAACGAAGAAATGTACGAGGACTTACGTGACATCTATGAGCATGTTATGAAACGTGAAACATTCAGCATTAGTGAAATGCAAGCTATTACAGAAGAATTAGGTACATTAATTAAAAAGTAAAAAAGCCTCTCTTATATGAGGCTCTTTTTTATTTCCAACAAATTCATGACAACTCTTCTCTTTTCCTCAACCAACTGTAAAATATTGTACAATAGAAGTAGAAGCTCATCTTAGATTTTTTCTCCGTACATACTACTCACAAATAATAGCAACACTACCATTGCTAACTGTTTTTACTGGAGGTGCTTACTTATGAGCAAATGGTACAGTAAGACGAAAGATCAAATATTAACGGATCTTAAAACAAATGAACAAAGTGGTTTAACCACTGACGGTGTAAATGAACGCTTAAAACAATTTGGTTCAAATGAATTAACAGTAAAACAAAAACGTACTTTATGGCAGCGGATTTTTTCCCAAATTAATGACGTCCTCGTATATGTTCTTCTTATAGCTGCCCTTATTTCTGCCTTTGTAGGTGAATGGGCAGATGCAAGCATTATCGCGCTCGTTGTCATATTAAATGCAGTTATTGGTGTCATCCAAGAGTCAAAGGCTGAGCAAGCTTTGGAAGCACTAAAAAAAATGGCAACACCTAAAGCTATCGTAAAACGAGACGGCGAACTAAAAGAAATTCCATCTGAACAAGTCGTTCCAGGTGATATCGTCATGCTCGATGCTGGACGTTATATACCATGTGATTTACGACTTATCGAAACAGCAAATTTAAAAGTTGAAGAATCTGCTCTAACTGGTGAGTCCGTCCCTGTTGATAAGGATGCACTTTATCATCCTTCTATACAAACTGATGAACAAGTGCCACTGGGCGATCAAAAAAACATGGCCTTTATGTCGACGCTAGTAACATACGGACGTGGCGTTGGTGTTGCTGTTGAAACTGGTATGAACTCACAAATTGGTAAGATTGCTACCCTTTTACATGAATCAGATGATGATATGACACCACTTCAAAAAAGCTTAGCACAAGTAGGAAAATATTTAGGCTTTGTCGCTGTAGCCATTTGCGCTATTATGTTTCTCATCGGTTTTTTACAAGGACGCGATACGTTAGAAATGTTTATGACTGCAATTAGTTTAGCTGTAGCGGCTATTCCTGAAGGACTACCAGCTATCGTTTCCATCGTTCTTGCAATTGGCGTGCAGCGTATGATTAAACAAAACGTTATCATTCGTAAACTACCAGCTGTTGAAGCTCTCGGGTCTGTCACAATTATTTGTTCAGATAAAACAGGTACATTAACGCAAAATAAAATGACCGTTACTCACTTTTATAGTGATAACACATACGCTCAGTTAGAAAATTTGAATGTAAATAATGATGTGCACCGTCTATTGTTAGAAAATATGGTGTTATGTAATGATGCGTCTTATAGTAGTGAATCCCAAACTGGGGACCCTACTGAAATTGCCCTTCTCGTTGCTGGAAGCACTTTTAACATGCAAAAAGATCATTTAGAAAATAAACATGAACGTGTTAACGAGCTACCTTTTGATTCTGATCGTAAAATGATGTCAACAGTGCATACATACGATGAAAGCTACTACAGTATGACGAAAGGTGCTATTGATAAACTTTTACCTCACTGCACCCATATCTTTATAAATGACAAAGTTGAGGTCTTCACAAATTCTGATAAAAATCAAATATTAGAAGCTGCCGGGGCAATGTCTCAAGAAGCTTTAAGAGTACTTTCATTCGCATTTAAACAATATAATGCGAATGATGTGGATATAAATCATCTCGAAGAAAATCTCATCTTTATCGGTCTTGTCGGTATGATTGATCCACCACGCACAGAAGTAAAAGATTCCATTACAGAGTGTAAAAAAGCTGGTATTCGTACAGTTATGATTACTGGTGATCATAAGGATACCGCCTTTGCAATTGCTAAAGAACTTGGTATTGCTGAAGAAAAATCTGAAATTATGATTGGAACTGAACTAGATAACATTTCAGATACAGAACTAGCAAGCAAAATTAATCACTTACATGTATTCGCTAGGGTTTCTCCAGAACATAAAGTGAAGATTGTAAAAGCATTACGTGCGAAAGGAAATATCGTTTCTATGACTGGTGATGGCGTCAATGATGCTCCATCTTTAAAACAAGCAGATGTTGGCGTAGCAATGGGCATTACAGGGACAGATGTTGCAAAAGGCGCAGCAGATGTCGTTTTAACAGACGATAACTTCTCATCTATCGTTAAAGCCGTTGAAGAAGGCAGAAATATTTACCGTAACATAAAAAAATCGATTCTCTTCCTACTCTCTTGTAACTTCGGAGAAATTATCGCTTTATTTTTAGCTATTTTACTTGGCTGGGCGACACCATTACGCCCAATCCACATTTTGTGGGTTAATTTAATTACCGACACACTTCCTGCATTGTCACTCGGTGTTGATCCTGAAGATTCAGATGTGATGAAAGAAAAACCACGACGTGCGAAAGAAAGTCTATTTAGCGGGAGCGTCCCTTTTCTTATTTTCAATGGTGTTGTAATTGGATTTTTAACGTTAGCAGCCTTTATCGTTGGGGCGAAACTCTATGCTGGAGATACAAACTTATTTCCACTTTTCCCAGAGCAAATTGATGAAGATGCTCTATTACATGCTCAAACGATGGCATTTGTCGTTCTTAGTTTTTCTCAGCTCGTTCATTCATTTAACTTGCGTTCAAGAACGAAATCGATTTTCTCAATTGGGATATTTACAAATAAATACTTAGTCTTCTCACTTCTTATTGGTGTTCTTATGCAAGTATGTATCATCTCCATCCCTCCTCTAGCGAATATATTCGGTGTACATGCATTAACATTACGCGATTGGGGATTTGTTCTCTTGTTAAGTATCATTCCGCTCGTTGTGAATGAAATCATTAAATTAGTTAAGAGAAACTAAAAGGCAATGAGGACTGTTCCTCATTGCCTTTTCTTTATCCCACTATTTTCCCGGTAGTAAAACTCCCACCTCAAAATTCAGCTTGAGGTGGGAGATCAACTGCCCATAAACGCCCAATTGGTGAAGGTTAACAATCAGTGAGGATGAACAAAAACCCACTGATTAAAGTTTCACTTTATCCTTGTAATTCTTTTTTGATGTTTTCTGTTAGTGTAGCCATGCGCTTACGACTTTCTTCACGCTCACGTTTATTTTGCTCTTCAATTTGTTGTGTTTCTTGCATACCTCTTGAAATAATGTTCCAAGTTTCTTCAAGGGTTTCCATCTTAATACTAGAAGAACCTGATAATCTCGCTACTTCCACACTTTGAGTTGCGATATTTTGTGCATTTTTCTTCAGTAACTCATTTGTACGACGATCAAGTTCAGCCATAGAATCTGCAACAAGCTTTTGACGTTTCGCATTTACCGCTTGAATGATACCATTTTTAAAGATAGGAATCGTTGTAATAAATGCTGTATTAATCTTACCGATTAATTTATTGTTACCACGTTGAATCATACGAATTTGTGGTGCTGTAAGTAGAGCAACCATACGTGCCTTTTCTAAATCATCAATACGTTGCTCTAAAATTTCAACAGAGTTTTTAAGTGATTCTAATTCAATACCTGCTAGTTGATCATTATTACGTACGCGCTCTTCATACATCGGGACTAACTCTGTATTTAAACGCTCTAATAACATTTCTCCTGCCACTACGTACTTTTCTAAATCTAAATAATACTTTAAGTTTTGCTCATACAAGCCATCTAACGTACCAATTGATTTTTTCATTTCATCTTGATACTTCGTAATTTCTACGTATACTTTATCCATTTCGCGACCCATTGTCTGATACTTACTAAAGATTTGTTCAATCATTTTATCTGCTTTTTTGAACATACGTGAGAAGAAACCACTTTTCTCTTCCGCAAAATCTTTACTATCAAACCTGTCCATAATTTTACCAAGCTGTTTTAATAATTCACCAGAATCTTCTATTTTTGATAAAGACATTGTATGTAAAATTTGATCAGCGAAACGTGAAATTTCCATAGACGGTTCTTTTCCAAGCTCGATTAATTCTAACTGATCTTTAATATCTACCGCATTATAAATACGTTGTACTTCCGCATCTTGTCTAAGTTGTAAACGGACATCTTGTGCGGTTTGCTCATTTAATTCTGTTTTTGAATCTAGTACGACTGGGTTATTCATATGGTATTCTCCCTTTCCTTATAAAAATGGACGAAATAGTCCTTTTATTGTTTGTGATAAATTTTTATAGGCTGATGAACCATGAAACTCAAGATCAAAATTAACTTCCTCAAGCCAATGTGAATCAAATGCGCCTGCTTCAATATACGGTTCAATATCGTTTCTCCCCGTTGGATTGAAATGGAATACATCTACTCCAATTTGATTTAAAAATAGTAGTAAAACAGCATCGGAACGAGTTAATTCTCCACTCTTCTCATTATTAAATATAACAATTTTTGGTACATCTTGTGAATAATCAAATTTCTCAAGCTGTTCTAAAATATTCGGTGGTATTTGAGAGAGCTGCGCGAAAACATATAGTGCTACCTCTTGTTTCATCTCTTTCCCAACTGGTTTACACATTTCACTTTCACACGTATGGATGATTGCCTCTGCAATACCATGCTGTAAACCTTCCGGTAAACGCTTATGCGGCCACCAATGGCTATTCATAATTAAATCCGGGTGTAACTTTCCTCCGCGGTCCAATGCATCTCGGTAATGATATTGGAAATTCGCTTTTTGTTCTTTCGTAAACGGGAATGTATTAATTAATAAACTGTTATCGAATGATGTAACTGCCTTTAATCGTTGAAAATATTCTTTATCGTTCTTTGAAACGCCTGATATTTTTGCAAATAAAGAAGGGATATAAATGTGTTTATTTTCAACAAAGAATGTTGGGCGTACAAACGACTTTTCTTTCGTAATTAAAAAGAGTTCATCATATGTCGTTTTTAATGTACGTGCTACAGGTGTATACGAACGGAATTGCCACGGCTTATACAGTAGTGAATTATCATGGTGAAGTACTTGCTCAATTTCCTTTGAAGCTTGGTACGCTACTGTTGCGACGCGTTCGCGACGACGATCGGGAAATGGTTCAAGAGAAATACGGCTTGAATGAGACACAACAAAAGTTCTTCCCGCTTCATCGATATTCTCAAAGCCATCTTTTCCTTCCGGGTGATAATAAAGTACATCACAGCCGAGCATAATAAGAAAGTATAAGAAATATATACGACTTTCCTGTGCATCACCATACCAAATGATACGCGGCATTTGTTTCTTATAATTAATCGTAGAAAACCACTTCGTTACATAATTCTCACTTAACTTAATCATATCGATTAAGAAACGACGGAATCCTTCTGTCTTTAAAGATTGATTATGTTGTTTCTCATACAATTTCAATACAGAAATAAACGTCGTATGTATATAATGTTGCAAATCAGGATTGTCTACTTGCGGTAATAGTTGCTTTCCAGACAAATGGGCTACAAGCCTATTTACTGTAAGTCCATTTGGTGCTTCTTGATGTAACACAAAAACTTCTTGAATATGACGCAGTTTTTCGGAATCAATCACCTTATTTAAATTTTGTTCATGCAAAACCTCAATCCCTTTTGCTTCACTATAATCAAATAAATCATTGAAATATTCATCTACATCATTAGGAACACCAAGAATACGCGTTGCTATATAACTAAATTTCATTTCATTCTCTGTCAGTTCATATTGTGGGCGTTTTTCTAAAAGCGCTTCAAATTGTTTTAAATCTGATTCTTCTTTTAATGCACATGGTTGAAGTGTAAAACGTGAAAACACAACAGTTCACCTCCAAAAACATTTACGTTTTTATAAAGTCTCTCTTCTATTATAAACTATTTTTAGTTATAAAAAATGGGCGCTCGCATAACGAGCAAACCCATTTCAATTATTTATGATTATTTTTAGTAGCTGCAACTTCTTCTTTAGCCTGTCCAGAATTCTTCATGTAGTGAATTATAAATGTTGCTCCAAATGCTACAAGTAAAATAATAAAGAACAGTGTATGACTAATGTGAATATCAATTAGAGACAATAACATTTTCGCTGCAATAATTAGAATTAAAATATACGCTGTTGTTTCTAATTCTGGAATACGCTCTAACAATTTTAAAAATACGCCAGCAATACCACGCATCATTAAAATACCGAGCATTCCGCCTAATAGTAAAATCCAAACTTCATTTGATACACCAAATGCAGCAAGTACGCTATCTACAGAGAACGCGATATCCATTAATTCAACCATCGCAACCGTTCCCCAGAAGACACCGAACATTCTAAAGAGAATACTATTTTGATTCATACCATGAGCTTCCTCTTCTTCACTTGCACCTTTACGCTTATCAATAAAGTATTTCACTGATAACCAAGCAAGGTAAAGCGCACCAAGAAGTTTTACCCACCATAATTTAATTAAGAACATTCCAATTCCAATCGCAATAAAGCGGAACACATAAGCTCCAATAAGTCCGTAGAATAATGCTTTTTTACGTTTCTCTTCCGGAAGATGTTTTACCATTACCGCTAACACAAGTGCGTTATCAGCAGATAGTAACCCTTCAAGTACAACAAGTGTACCAATTAATCCCCAAGATACTGGATCTTGCAACACTTTAATCCACATATCTAAGTCGAAAAACTGAGCATACGTATTAATGATTTCTTGCAAAATGCTCATCTTACCTTTATCCCCTATTCTTTGCTAGATTTATAGAAAGGTCAAAAAAAGGAAACGAATGTCGTTTCCCTTCTTATGCATCCAAGCCATACGCTCTTACAAGCGCACCTAATCCACCTTGGAAACCGCTTCCTACTGCATTAAACTTCCACTGTCCATTATGACGGTATAATTCACAAAAGACAACTGCTGTTTCAATGGAGAAATCTTCCCCTAAATCAAAACGAAGAACTTCTTCGTTTGTTTCCTCATTCGCTAAACGAACGAATGCGTTTCCGACTTGTCCAAAGTTTTGATTACGGCCTTCACCATCATAAATTGTAACTGTGATTGCAATTTTATGTACATCTGCTGGAACTTTCTTCAAATCGACAACAAGTTGCTCATCATCGCCTTCACCTTCACCTGTACGGTTATCTCCTGTATGCAGAACAGATTCACAAGGAGACTGTAAATTGTTATAGAAAATAAAATCAGTTTCCTTCGTACATTTTCCGTTCGCATCTAATAGAAATGCCGATGCATCTAAATCGAAATCAGATCCACCATCATAAGATTTAATATCCCACCCAAGACCAATTACCGCTTTTGTTAAACCAGGGCTTGTCTTACCTAAATCGATCTTCTGTCCTTTTTGTAACTGAATAACCATTTATATTCACCTCTATATTTTAATCTTTAAAAATATATCCATCAGTAAACATGCGTTTCACCGATGGATATATAAATCTATTACTCTACATCTAAACCAAAGTTATTACATAGAGAACCTAATCCACCTTGGAATCCACTTCCAATTGCATTGAACTTCCATTCACCTGCATGACGGTATAATTCACCCACTACTACCGCTGTTTCAATAGAGAAGTCTTCTCCTAAATCGTAACGAATTAATTCTGCATTTTTCTCTTCATCTAGAATACGTACGAAAGCGTTAGAAACTTGTCCAAAGTTTTGGCTACGGCCTTCTCCATCATAAATTGTAATTGTGAAACAAATACGTTCGATGTGAGCAGGAACATTTTTCAAATCTACTTTAATTGATTCGTCATCGCCTTCACCTTCGCCTGTGCGGTTATCTCCTAAATGCTCTACAGCACCATTCGCACCTTTTGGATTATTGTAGAAGACGAAATCCTCTGCGCCTGAAACTTTACCATTCGCACCTACTAAGAAAATACTAACATCTAAATCGAAATCGTTTTGTCCGTCATAACGATTCGTATCCCAACCAAGTCCTACAAGAACTTTTGAAAGACCTGGATTCGTTTTTGTTAAATCTACCTTTTGTCCCTTTTTCAACGAAATTGATGCCATATACAATTCCTCCTCAGTTTATTTTATTGATAACGTGATACAATCTCACTTAAATTTTTATCTTGTGTTCCTTCTCCAACCGCTGAAAACTTCCACTCACTTCCGTGTCGGTACATTTCTCCTGCAATTAGAGTCGTTTTGCCAGCATAGTTATCTGACAAGTTATAACGTGCTAATTCTTCACCTGTTTGCGGGTTTTGAATACGAATATATGCATTACGAATCATCCCAAAATCTTGACGACGATTTACACAGTCATAAATATTTACAACGAATACTAAACGATTAATACGGCTCGGAACTTTATGTAATTCTACGAAAATTGTTTCGTCGTCACCAGCGCCTTCACCTGTTAAATTATCTCCTGAATGAATAATACTACCACAAGTAGAAAGTTTGTTTCCAAAGTAAACTAAATCATTTTTATTTAAAAAACGCTCTCCTTCTAACATAACAACTGATGCATCACAATCTACATTTGGTTTACTTCCAAATAATGAAGACAGAAACCCACCTGATTGCCCAATTGGATCCCAGCCTAAGCCAACCTGTAGTTTTGCTACTCTCGGTTGTCCTTTCGTTAAATCGATCTTTTGTCCTTTTTCTAAAATAATAGGCATGAAGTTTCTTCCTTTCTACAAAGCATTTTCCTAATCGGAAAATATTGTATTCTTCTCTTATATTGTAGCATTATTTATCTATTGAGAAAAAGAATAAATTCTCAATTATATGAAAACACCTATATCATTTATTTATATTGATGTAAGAAGTGGTAAATCGAGCCAATCATTCCTGCGTGATTACGATTTTGTGCGATTTTAATCTCGCAATTACTATAAATCTCAGGATTTAAATATTTTCGTACCTCTTCCTTTACTTCTTCTAAAAATCGATTACCTCTATTAGTAATCCCTCCACCAATAATAATTACTTTTGGATTGAAGATATAAGCAAGATTACTAATTCCAATGGCTAAATGTTTAAAGAATATTTGAACGGCATGTATAACTTCTTTATCCTTCTGATCATATAATTCAAAAATTTTTTCACCGTTCCAATTCTCGCTACCTTTATACTTCCGCACAAGAGAAATTAACCCTGAAATCGAGGCAACCTCTTCAAATTGTTTCCCTTCGATCAACATATTGCCCCATTCACCAGCACTAAATGAATGACCCCTGTACAGTTTTTTATTAATAACAATAGCTCCCCCTATTCCCGTTCCAAGGGTAAGCATAATGCAATTATTTTCATCTCTTCCAACACCTTGCCACATCTCTCCAAACAAAGCACAATTGACATCATTTTCAATGGATATAGGAACTTTTAATACAGCTTGTAATCTATCAATAATAGGAATACCAGCATAGCGTGGAATATGATCCACGCCGCCAGTTATGATTCCTCTATGAATATCTACAATTCCGGCTGTACTAATACCGATTCCAGAAACAACATGTTCATTCATTAATTGCTCCGCCAAGCTAATAATCTTTTGAACGATTTGTTCCCCACCTAAATGGGCCTCTGTTAATGTAGTTTCGTGATTTAGTAATATCCCAGATTTTGAAATAATCCCAGATTTAATCTGTGTACCACCAATATCAAATGCGATATATTTTTTCACACTGTCACTTCCTCTAACATTATGAACTTCACTTTTCTGCATTGAAATGATGATGTTTTCCTTTAATAAGAGTTCACAAGATTTACAGATCCAGCTTTTACGTAGACACTGTTGTATTCCTTATTATCCGAAACAATTTCATAATACGATCCTTGTGGTGTATTAACTGTTTTCTTAATGGCTACCATAATGTTGCGAGATGTCATTCCAGTCTGACCTTCAGCCATACTTTTGAATATCGGAGAACCTGCCGTTAACGTTCCAAGTCGATATTTATTTAAATCTTTACTTCCATTCATTGCATCAATTCTATACATAAGCGAGGCAATTTGCTGTCCCCAATTTTCATCACTTGCATACATGACGTTCATTCCTTGTGCCTTATCCCCTAAGTTCCCACCATTATATGTATTTCCACTTGGATTTAAGTAATGCTTATCTATATATGCCGCACAAAAATCAATACCTTCTTCCCATGTTTTGAATCCAGTTGCACCATTATATGGATCTGAATCTACCGCTCTAAAGCCAAATAAATTTTTCTTATCTTGCGCGATACGACTTGTTCCCCATCCTGATTCTAAAATTGCATGTGACACTAAGTAACCGGCATTCATCTTATATTTCTCTGCTGCACTTACAAAATATTTTCCTAATCCAATAAGTGGACTCTTTGCATTCGATTTACGTAAGAAATTATCAATTTCATCTCCTGTATAAGTAGATGTTGCACGAAGTGGCATATACTCAAAGTATTGATAACTATCTTGTCCTCCAATTTGCTTCTTATCAAAAGCCTCGTAACGCTCTCCTTCTTTTAAATGTTTCGGAGCATTACCAATTTGATACGTTGCATGTTTACCATTTTCCGGATTGTATACATAATGATATAACTTGCCATTTTTAGTTGCATAATACGACGTTTTCTCACCAGTCATTGTCGGATGTAATGTAACATCATTTATATTCACATAACCTGTCATACCATCAATTTGGACATGAATACGATCATCAACAGCTTTTACAAATTTCAGGTCAGCTCCACCCTTTACATATGTGAGCTTTTTACCCGTCGTAATATCATAAATATTAATAACACCATTTGCACGAACGAAACCTTGCTTCATATTTACAACTTTACCGTCACTTTTAATGTAAGCATCTTCTTTCATATTCTGCATAATTTGTGTTGCTTCCGCTTCATTTGGTTTTTGAACCTTTTGTGATGAGGTAACAATTTCATAAGAAGACGAACCTTGTTTAATTTTTAAGAACTGTAACGAAACATAACCCTCTCCGCCATTAAAACGGATTTTTGCCCAGCCATTTTCTTTTCCTATGATCGTAACAGTCTCTCCATTTTTCAAATGACCGACAGCTGCCGCACCTGTTGATGGACCTTTACGTACATTTAATAAAGACGCATTTACAACTGCTCGTTCTTCCGTTACCTGTCCAGGGTTTGTTGGGTTTGTTGGATCTATGGAATCTTTACCAATCGTTATAAACTCTAACGACACATAACCTTCTTTTCCTTGGTAATTGATTTTCGCCCAGCCATTTACTTTTCCTAGTACTGTTACTTTTTCACCATTTTTTAAGTTTCCTAGAACCGAGCTACTTGTATTCGCCGCACTTCTT
>NZ_JAEHBO010000043.1:0-45256 GCF_016483575.1 Bacillus cereus group sp. N12 | reverse complement strand
GCGTGTGAAGTGGACATGTCACATCCGTTTTACCGGTATGATCCAAATCAATGTATTGCTTGTGGACAGTGTGTAGAAGTATGTCAAAACTTACAGGTCAATGAAACTATATCGATAGATTGGAATTTAGACCGCCCGCGTGTTATTTGGGACAATGGTGTAAGTATAAATGACTCGTCTTGTGTGAGTTGTGGGCAATGTGTAACAGTTTGTCCATGTAATGCGTTAATGGAAAAAACAATGCTAGGTGAAGCTGGGTTTATGACAGGATTAAAACCAGATGTGTTAGATCCGATGATTGATTTTGTAAAAGATGTAGAGCCAGGATATAGCAGTATTTTAGCAGTTTCAGAAGTGGAATCTGCGATGCGCAAGACGAAGGTTAAAAAAACGAAAACAGTTTGTACATTTTGCGGTGTCGGTTGCTCGTTTGAAGTGTGGACGAAAGACCGTCATATTTTAAAAGTACAACCTGTTTCAGATGCACCGGTTAATGGTATCTCTACATGTGTAAAAGGTAAATTTGGATGGGACTTTGTAAATAGTGAAGATCGCATTACAAAGCCATTAATTCGCCAAGGAGATATGTTTGTTGAAGCTTCTTGGGAAGAAGCTCTTGAAGTTGTTGCATCTAACATGCAGCATATCAAATCAGAATACGGCAGCGATGCATTTGGGTTTATTTCTTCTTCGAAAGTAACGAATGAAGAGAATTATCTTATGCAAAAACTAGCTCGTCAAATATATGGAACAAATAATGTAGATAACTGTTCCCGTTATTGTCAATCTCCAGCAACAGACGGCTTATTTAAAACTGTCGGTATGGGTGGGGATGCTGGAACAGTGAAAGATATCGCTGAAGCAGGTCTTGTTATTATCGTTGGTGCGAATCCAACAGAGGGACATCCTGTACTTGCGACGCGTGTGAAACGTGCTCATAAATTACACGAACAAAAATTAATTGTAGCAGACCTTCGTAAACATGAAATGGCTGAGCGTGCGGATATATTTGTTCATCCGAGTCAAGGAACTGATTATGTATGGCTTGCTGGTATTACGAAATATATTATCGATCAAGACTGGCATGATAAAAAATTCTTAGCTGAAAATGTAAAGAACTTTGATGAATATAGCAAAATGTTAGAAAAGTATTCGCTTGATTACACAGAAGAAATTACGGGGATTTCTAAAGAAAACCTGAAAGCAATGGCTCGTATGGTATATGAAGCAGATGGTACTTGCGTACTTTGGGGAATGGGTGTAACTCAAAATACAGGAGGTAGTACAACTTCAGCTGCAATTTCAAATTTATTACTTGTTACGGGTAACTACCGTCGTCCCGGTGCAGGTGCATACCCATTAAGAGGACATAATAACGTGCAAGGCGCTTGTGATATGGCGACCTTACCGAATTGGCTTCCAGGTTATCAAGCGGTATCTGATGATACGCTCCGTGCTAAATTTGAAAAAGCGTACGGTACGACGATTCCGAAAGAGCCAGGATTAAATAATATTGCAATGTTACTTGCGGCGGAAGAAGGAAAACTGCGCGGTATGTATGTTATGGGTGAAGAAATGGCTTTAGTAGATTCAAATGCGAACCATGTGCAACATATTTTAGCGAATTTAGATTTCCTTGTTGTTCAAGATATGTTCTTATCAAAAACAGCTCGTTTTGCTGATGTTATTTTACCGGCAGCACCGAGCTTAGAAAAAGAAGGGACGTTTACGAATACAGAACGTCGTATTCAAAGATTATATGAAGTATTGAAGCCGCTTGGTGATTCAAAACCAGACTGGTGGATTTTACAAAAAGTAGCTCGTGCACTAGGCGGAGATTGGAATTATGAAAACCCAAGTGAGATTATGGATGAAATAGCATCGCTTGCACCGTTATATTCTCAGGCAACATATGATCGTTTAGAAGGATGGAATAGTTTATGTTGGGGTAGCCATGATGGTAGCGATACACCGCTATTATATGTAGATGGATTTAACTTCCCAGATAAACTTGCTCGTTTATCATTAGATGAATGGGTACCACCAGTTGTGGCGCCGGATGAGTATGATTTACTATTAAATAATGGTCGTATGCTAGAGCATTTCCATGAAGGGAATATGACGAATAAGTCGGCTGGTATTTTATCTAAAGTATCTGAAGTATTCGTTGAAATTTCACCTGAACTTGCTAAAGAGCGTAATGTGAAAGATGGTGGTCTTGTAGAATTAGCATCGCCGTTTGGTAAGATTAAAGTACAAGCACTTGTTACAGACCGTGTAACGGGAAATGAGTTATATTTACCAATGCATGCGACAGTAAATGAAGAGGCTATTAATATTTTAACAGGAACAGCGACAGACATTTATACGTGTACACCAGCTTATAAACAAACGATGGTGAAACTGCGCGTATTACGTGAAAAAGGAAATCGTCCATTACCATCTTCAAACCCACGAGATAAAAAACGCCATCCACAAAATGGTGTTGAAATTCAGCAAAAATGGCAAAGAAAACAATACGTATCACTGGTGGACTAGGGGGCGGAGATAGTGGCAAAAGAAATTACGTTAATTAAAAAGAAAGTTGTAACAGAAGAAGAGAAGAAACAGCAATTAGCAGAGGAACTGTTCACGGAATTAGCGAATAACCGTGAAGCAGTTGAGGAAACGATGCAATTACTAGCGCAATTACAGAAAGCTGGTATTTTAGATGCGGCGATTAGTTTACTTGCTGCGAAAGAAGATGTTTCGAAAATTGCTGTTGAGCAATTAAATCGTGAACCAGTGAAAAATGCACTGAACAATATGATGGGGGCAGGAGAGGCTTTATCTTCAGTTGACCCAGAGGTAACAAAACAAATCACATCGAGCTTAGTTACTGGATTGCAATTTGCAACAGATGAATTAAATAGTGGTAAAAAAACAAAAGTGATGGATTTCTTTAAAGTATTAAAAGATCCAGATATCAATAGAGCGATCACATTCGGTTTTAGCTTTTTGAAAGCATTTGGGCAAGGATTAGAGAAAAAATAGAGTAGATGAAAAAAGTGATGGGAAGTAGCCATCACTTTTTTCATTATATGTATAAGAGTGTTCATGTTAAGCGGAATATATTATTATTAAAAAGATGGATTAGAAATGGAAATGTGGAATCCATCTCAAATATCGTTTTAGAATGTGGAGGAATATATGCAACACCGTAAAAGACTATCTATACCAGGAGTAATGAGCCATTCCTTTCAAACAGTAAAATTTGCTTTTTGGAATGTATTAACCTTTCAACTTGCTTATAAATTGTTAGCAGCGATTGTATTTGTTCCACTGTTTGGGATCATTTTTAATAAATTATTGTATTTTGGTGGTTACGCAAATGCGACAAATGATGAATTATTAGCATTTTTGAAAACACCATACGGCATTTTGGCAATCGTAATTTTATCATTGTTAGCACTGTTTCTTATCTTTACGGAATTTGCGGTGCTTATTATTATTTCGTATTTCGCTCATAAAAGACAAAAGGTGAAATTACGTCCGATTTTATATAAAACAGTAACGTACTTACCTACGCTTTTCACATATTGCTTACCGGGATTTATTTTATATGCTGTCGTATTGCTACCTCTTTTAAATATGGGATATGAAACGGCATTAATTCCGCAAATCCAAATTCCTAACTTTATTACAGGAGAACTGTTTAAAACGACGATGGGACAAGTAGGCTATTACACGTTCTTTGCCGTAGTTGCGTATTTGAACCTTCGCTGGATTTTCGTTCTACCTATTGTTGTTTTAGAACAAAAGCCGTTTCGCACAGCAGCGCGTAAAAGTGCAGCTTTAGTAAAAGAAAGCTTTTTTAAAGTACTATTCTTTTTAGTAGGGTTTTTTATTTCAATAGGAATTGTTTATATTGTGTTTTTTGGAATATATTTATTGTGTCTATGGGGTGTGTATGAATTTACAAACCCAGAAGGAACATTTGCTTTATTAGCTGAATCAACGATTTCTGTATTCCTAACAAGTACATTGTATTTATTTAGCTTTATCGTTACACCATTTTATATTATGGCTATAACAAGATTGTACTTACAAAAGGTTCCGGTTGAAGATGTTTTATTAGAAGAAGGATTAGATTATTCGAAAACGAAAGCGGATAAATGTTTTTTCCAAAAACATCGTTGGAAATTTATTAGTGTATATATTGTAGGGATTATTACGGCCGGAATGGTCGTTGCCTTCATTGTAACGTTTATTTCAAATTCGTATAAAGAACCGATTATTATGGCGCACCGCGGATATATATCAAAAGGGGTAGAAAATACGAAAGAAGCTGTGCAAGGTGCTATTGATGCAAAAGCAGACTACGCTGAAATAGATGTATTACAAACGAAAGACGGTGAGCTAGCGGTTATACATGACTTGAAGTTAAAACGTCTTGCAAATGCCAATGTGCATGTGTCAGATTTAACGATGGATGAATTAAGACAGCTTACTCTTAGTCAAGATGGATTTTCAGGACAAATAAGTACACTTGATGAAATCATTAAGCTTGCAAAGGGGAAAATCAAACTCAATATTGAAGTGAAGCTTCATGGGGGCGAAAAAGACTTTGTAAATAAAGTATTAAAAGCGATTAAAGATAATGAATTTGAGAAGCAATGTGTAATTCAAACGTTACACTATCCACTCATTAAAGAGTTTAAGCGTGCAAATTCAGATATAAAAGTAGGATATATACTGTATGCAAGTAGAGCTAACTTAAAGAATGTAAAAGCTGACTTTTATGTAGCAGAAGAATACATGTTAAATAAGAAATTAGTAAAAGAAGCAAGGAAGTTAAATAAGCCAATTTACGTATGGACAGTAAATGATATGGAGAGTTTAAAGGCATATTATAAGTTAAACGTAGATGGTATCATTACCGATTATCCTGAAGATGCACGTGAAACAATTAAGGAGTTAAAAGAGCAAGAAGCGGAAGAAAGTGATCTGTTTGATAAAATTACTGAAACAACAGATGATTTGTTTTCAAAGTTATTTATAAGTTATCCAGCTGCTGGCTAAATGCCAGCAGCTGTTTTTTGTAAAAAGAATATATTTCTAAAATATTGTGTAAAGTAATAACTGTATATGTATACGTCTTCATTTGGAGTTTTTACATTGTTATATTATTGTCAAATAATAAATGATTACTGCTTATTTTGAAGGGATATAATAAAAATAGAGTAATAGATAATGAAATAGAACGAACTTCCTAATAGAATCAATGTTTTATATATTTACACTATTCTAAATATAAAAACTTTAGAAAAATGATATGTTAGCGTTTTCATAACTTTTAAGTTATGCTAGAATAAGGACATAAGTTATTAATTATTACAAAAAGAAAAAAGACTTTCTTTTTTCTGTTAATTATAAGGGGGCATTTCATTATGCGTATTGGGGTACCAGCAGAAATTAAAAACAACGAAAACCGTGTGGCAATGACACCAGCTGGTGTTGTACATTTAATTCGTAACAATCATGAAGTATTTATTCAAAAGGGTGCAGGTTTAGGATCTGGTTTCACAGATGCTCAGTATGTTGAAGCTGGAGCAAAAATTGTTGATACAGCTGAAGAAGCTTGGAACATGGAAATGGTTATGAAAGTTAAGGAACCAATTGAAAGCGAATACAAACACTTCAGTGAAGGTTTAATCTTATTCACATACTTACACTTAGCTCCAGAACCAGAATTAACAAAAGCTTTAATCGAGAAGAAAGTAGTAGCTATTGCGTACGAAACAGTACAATTAGAAAACCGTTCATTACCATTACTTGCACCTATGAGTGAAGTAGCTGGTCGTATGGCTGCACAAATTGGTGCACAGTTCCTTGAGAAAAACAAAGGCGGTAAAGGTATCTTACTTGCAGGTGTTCCAGGGGTTAAACGTGGTAAAGTAACAATTATCGGTGGTGGACAAGCTGGTACAAATGCTGCTAAAATTGCAGTTGGACTAGGTGCGGATGTAACAATCATCGACTTAAGTGCAGAACGTCTTCGTCAATTAGATGACATTTTCGGAAACCAAGTAAAAACTTTAATGTCTAATCCTTACAATATTGCAGAAGCTGTAAAAGAGTCTGATCTTGTAATTGGTGCAGTATTAATCCCAGGTGCAAAAGCGCCAAAACTTGTAACAGAAGAAATGATTAAATCAATGGAACCGGGTTCTGTTGTTGTAGATATCGCGATTGACCAAGGTGGTATTTTCGAAACAACTGACCGTATTACAACTCATGATAACCCAACTTACGAAAAACACGGTGTTGTTCATTATGCAGTTGCAAACATGCCAGGTGCGGTTCCACGTACATCAACTCTTGCATTAACAAACGTAACAGTACCATATGCAGTACAAATTGCTAACAAAGGCTACAAAGCTGCTTGCCTAGGCAACACTGCATTATTAAAAGGTATTAACACATTAGATGGCTATGTAACATTTGAAGCTGTTGCAGAAGCTCACGGTGTAGAGTACAAAGGTGCTAAAGAATTATTAGAGGCAGAAACAGTATCTTGCTAATAGAAGCATTATACAAAACAAAATCGAACAATATATAAAACAACATGATAAGAGCTAAGAGATAATACCTCTTAGCTCTTCTTGGCAAAAGGGGGCATTCATCGTGGCCAACCTATTTAAAAAGAAATCCGTTACGCAATTGTTAGGGGAAAGTAAAAGTAAAACTTTAACGAAAACGCTAGGGGCATTCGACCTAACAATGCTAGGAATTGGTGCGATAATTGGTACAGGAGTTCTAGTATTAACTGGATTAGTAGCAGCAAGAGATGCTGGTCCAGCAGTTATTTTTTCATTTATGATTGCAGCAATTGTTTGTGGATTTGCAGCTTTATGTTATGCGGAAGTTGCATCTACACTCCCTGTTTCAGGTAGTGTGTACACATATTCGTATGCAACAATTGGTGAGTTTGTTGCTCATTTAATGGGATGGACATTGTTATCCGTATATGTCGTAACGACTGCCGCAGTAGCTGGCGGATGGACGGGTTATTTCAATAATTTAGTGAGTGGATTGGGACTTGAAATCCCAAAAGCATTGCTAACGATTCCAGCGCAAGGTGGTATGGTAAACTTACCGGCAGTTATCGTTACCTTAGTGATAACTTGGTTATTATCACGAGGTACAAAAGAAAGTAAGCGTGTGAATAACATAATGGTATTAATTAAAATTGGTATTGTTGTTTTATTCATTGCAGTTGGTGTATTCTACGTGAAACCAGAAAACTGGATACCATTTGCACCTTACGGTTTAAGTGGAGTGTTCGCAGGGGGAGCAGCAGTATTCTTTGCTTTCTTAGGATTTGATGCATTAGCAACTTCTGCTGAAGAAGTAAAAAATCCGCAACGTGATCTACCAATTGGTATTATTGCCTCGTTAGTTATTTGTACAATCATTTATGTTGTAGTTTGTCTCGTTATGACAGGTATGGTTTCTTATAAGGAATTAGATGTACCTGAAGCTATGGCATATGTGTTAGAAGTTGTAGGACAAGATAAAGTGGCTGGTGTAATTGCTATTGGAGCTGTAATCGGTATTATGGCTGTAATTTTCGCTTACATTTATGCGACAACGCGTGTATTCTTCGCAATGAGCCGTGACGGTTTATTACCAAAATCTTTTGCGAAAATTAACAAGAAGACTGAAGCGCCAACATTTTCAGTGTGGTTAACGGGAATTGGTAGTGCTTTAATTGCTGGATTTATCGATTTAAAAGAATTGTCGAATTTAGCGAATATTGGAGCGTTATTAACATTCGCCATGGTGGGTGTAACTGTTATCATTCTTCGTAAAACGCATCCGAAATTACAACGTGGATTTATGGTACCACTTGTACCGATCTTACCGATTATTTCAGTTGCATGTTGTCTATTCTTAATGGTAAATTTACCATTAAAAACATGGATATACTTCGGTGTTTGGTTAGCAATCGGAGTAGTTGTATACTTTGTTTATTCGAAAAAACATAGTCATTTAAAAGAAGATGGAAGTTCGCAGGATAATTTAGATCAAGCTAATTAAAGGGATATAAAATAGTAAGCCTTGTGCGTCTAGGGAGCGCACAAGGCTTTTTCTTTTGGATAAGGAAGGAAATAAATGTTAAATTGTCGAATTTTTATGTCGGAATATGAAAAAAGGGGAGAAGAGGAATGCTAGAAACGAAAGTGGTTGTTGGAGCAGAGGAGTATAATAATAACCCTGGTTGGTTACATACGAATGAAGAAGAATTAAATTTATTGCGAAGAGAAACTTGGCTTGATAAATTTCAACCTAATTCTTTATCAGCAATTTTAGCGGAACATGTATGGGAGCATTTATCGTACGAAGAAGGAATCGAAGCTGCAAAAATTTGTTATGAGTTTTTAACGGAGGGTGGATATATTCGTTGTGCAGTGCCAGATGCATTTTTCCCAGATGAAGAATATCAGCAAGGTGTACAAGTAGGTGGACCAGGGCCATTAGATCATCCAGCAGCAAGTCATAAAATCGTTCATAACTATAAAACAATCACGTCCATGTTTGAATCGGCAGGTTTTCAAGTTAGGATTTTAGAATACTGTGATGAGAATGGTAAGTTTCATTATAATGATTGGAATGAGAAAGATGGTTTTATTTATCGCTCGAAACGTTTTGATCATAGAAATCAAGATGGTACATTAGAATTTGCTTCGTTAATTGTGGATGCAGTGAAACTTTAATCAGTGGGGGTTCTTCATCTCCTGTTGATTATTAGCCTTCAACAATCGGGCTTTTACGGGTAGCTAATGTAGGGGAAATAAGAGAAGGATGCACGATAGTTTTCGTGTATCCTTTTTGTATGAAGAGTATGATAGGTGCGGAGAATATTGATATGTATATGTTGAAATATGAATGGAATTGTCAAAAAAATCTTTCGGATTTTATTGACACATATGAGTAGGCGCTCATATAATAAAAGTATAAGATATATGAACAGTTGTTCATATGTTCAATTAAAGAGGTGAGCTATAATGGCTGAAAATAAAGTAGAAACACCGCAGGAAACTTGTTCTCAAACGGTAATTCATGAGGAAGTCGTGGATCAAGTGAAGCAAACAATTCCGACTGATGAAAGTTTAAGTAAAGTAGCAGAACTATTTAAAGTATTAGGTGACCGTACGCGTACGAGAATATTACATGCATTATTTGAAGCTGAAATGTGCGTTTGTGATTTAGCTTATTTATTAGGAATGACACAATCGTCTATTTCACATCAGCTACGTGTGTTAAAGCAAGCGAAACTTGTAAAGAATCGTAAAGAAGGAAAGGTCGTTTATTATTCGTTAGCTGACCAGCACGTAATTCATATCTTCGAGCAAGCGTTTGAACACGTAAACGAGGAAGAATAAAAACGCGAGGAGGGAGAACGATGGCAGAAGCATTAGTGAAAAAGAAACTGATGTTAGAAGGTTTAGATTGTGCGAACTGTGCAATGAAAATTGAAAAAGGCGTTGGGAATATAGAAGGAGTAAATTCTTGCTCTGTAAACTTTGCAACAAAGACGATGGTTTTAGAAACAGCACAAAATAAAGAAAATGAAGTTGTGACAGAAGCAAAACAGCTTGTTACAAAGTTAGAACCACATATTAAAGTGCAAGAAGAGCAAAAAAATAAAGTTGCAAAAGAAGTTTTTATATTAGAAGGTTTAGATTGCGCGAACTGTGCAATGAAGATTGAAAATAAAGTTAAGGAAATGCCGACAGTTTCAGAAGCAACTGTTGATTTCGTATCAAAGAAATTACGAGTAGAAGTTGCGAATAAAAGAGAGTTAGAATCGACTGTAGAAGATATAAAGAATGTCGTTCAAAAGTTAGAACCAGATGTGAAAGTTGTTCGTGAAGAAAAGAGCGGCCATGACCACGGACATAGTCACGACCATGGTGAAGCAAATGTGAAAAAGATGATAGGGCGATTAGTAGTCGGTGGAATTTTGACAGGAATTGCTGCCTTAGCTGATTTACCACAAATGATAACAATTCCATTATTCGTCCTTGCGTATTTATTAATAGGTGGAGATATCGTTTGGAGAGCGGTAAGAAACATAACTCGCGGCCAAGTATTCGATGAAAACTTTTTAATGGCAATTGCAACTGTAGGAGCTTTTGCAATTCAACAATATTCAGAAGCTGTTGCGGTAATGCTATTTTATCAAGTAGGGGAACTATTCCAAAGTATTGCAGTAAATCGCTCTCGAAAATCAATTACTTCATTAATGGATATTCGCCCTGATTATGCGAATGTAAAGGTTGGAAATGAAACGAAACAAGTATCACCGGAAGATGTACAAATCGGCGATTATATTATCGTAAAACCGGGTGAGAAAGTACCATTAGACGGAAAAGTAGTCGAGGGAACATCAATGATGGATACTTCAGCACTTACAGGTGAATCTGTACCGCGTGAAGTAGAAGTTGGTAATGACGTATTAAGTGGTTTTGTAAACCAAAATGGTGTATTAACAATTGAAGTTACAAAAGAATTTGGTGAATCTACTGTATCAAAAATTTTAGATTTAGTTCAAAATGCAAGTAGTAAAAAAGCACCGACAGAAAACTTTATTACGAAATTTGCGCGCTACTATACTCCTGTTGTAGTTATTACAGCAGCGATCATGGCGTTTATTCCACCGCTTATTTTAGAAGGTGCTACATTCTCCGAGTGGATTTATAGAGCGTTAGTATTCTTAGTTATTTCTTGTCCATGTGCGTTAGTCGTATCCATTCCTCTTGGATTCTTTGGAGGTATCGGTGGTGCATCCAAAAGTGGGATTTTAGTAAAAGGAAGTAACTATTTAGAAGCATTGAATGATGTGAAATATATCGTCTTTGATAAAACAGGTACATTAACAAAAGGTGTCTTTAAAGTTACAAAAATGGAGCCAAGTGAAGGTACTACTAGTGAAGAACTGTTAGAGTATGCAGCGTTTGCAGAAGTATATTCAAACCATCCAATTGCACAATCTATTCGAAATGCATATGGAAAATCAATCGATGAAAATGCTATTGAAGACTATAGTGAAATTTCTGGTCATGGTACAGTTGTAAAAGTGCAAGGAAAAGAAATTTTCGCGGGTAATGCTAAATTAATGAGAAAAGAAAATATTGAATTTAAGCAACCAGAAACAGTAGGTACATTAGTTCACGTTGCTGTAGATGGTAAATACGCAGGTTATATTGTTATCTCAGATGAGGTAAAAGAGGATTCAAAACAAGCGATTCAAAAGTTAAAAGAACTAGGCATCAAGAAGACAGTGATGTTAACTGGGGATGCAAAAGCAGTTGGTGAAGCTGTTGGAAAAGAATTAGGTTTAGATGAAGTTCACGCAGAACTACTACCACAACAAAAAGTAGAAGAGATTGAAAAAATTGATGCGGCTAAGCGTGGAAAAGAAAAAGTTGCTTTCGTTGGTGATGGTATTAACGACACGCCAGTATTAGCACGAGCGGACGTTGGTATTGCTATGGGTGGCTTAGGATCGGATGCAGCGATTGAAGCTGCAGATATCGTTATAATGACTGATGAACCTTCAAAAATTGCAACAGCTGTTAAAATTGCAAAACGCACAAGAAGCATTGTATGGCAAAATATTATATTTGCATTAGGTGTAAAAGGATTAGTTTTATTACTTGGTGCTTTTGGTATAGCGACAATGTGGGAAGCTGTTTTCTCAGATGTGGGTGTGACGTTAATTGCAGTATTAAATGCAATGCGTGTACTAAGAGTGAAAGATTTATAAAAAAGAGGACGCAATTGCGTCCTCTTTTTTATCGGTTATTTTGTTGAAAGTGACTCAATAAAATAATATCAAATATTATTTTAGTTTTTAATAACGTAATATTAAATTTTACAAATAAAAAAATATTCACCTTGTTATTTTAATATATTTTTTACAAATATCCATATAGTATTGAAAAAACAGAGAAGGAGGAAACTTCTCTGTTTATTTTTGGATGTTTTTTTCAACTTGTTCACGAACAGTTTGAATATAATTCATTTTATGATCCCAGCACTCTTGGCTTAAATCCACAGGATACTCTTCGGGGTTTAAAGTTCGCATGTATTCTTCCCAAAATAGAGCGAGACTCTGTTCGTTATACTTTTGAATATCTAATATACTTGGTAGTTCGTATGTTCTTTCACCGTTAACGAAAATGTCTTTATGCAGTTCACGTGCTTCAAAGTTTGTTACGAATTTACTTATATATGTGTGAACAGGGTGGAACATTTTTAAGCGTTCTTCTTTTTCAGGCTCTTCAGAATCTAACGCAATATAATCGCCTTCAGCATGATTATTAACCCTGTTGACTATACGATAAATTCGTTTAAGCCCTGGAGTTGTAATCTTTTCAGGGTTAGATGAAATTTTAATCGTGTCATTTAATTTCCCGTCAGTATCTTCAATCGCAACTAGTTTGTAAACAGCCCCTAATGCTGGTTGTTCAAAGGATGTAATTAATTTTGTTCCAACACCCCATACGTCAATTTTTGCTCCTTGAGATTTAAGGTGCATAATTGTGTATTCATCTAAATCGCTAGAAGCGATAATTTTTGTATTTGTAAACCCAGCCTCATCTAGTAATATTCTTGCCTTTTTAGACAAATAAGCCATATCACCACTATCAAGACGAATGCCATAGAAATCAATACGATCTCCAAATTCTTTTGCAACACGAATCGCATTTGGAACACCAGATTTTAATGTGTCATATGTATCGACGAGAAAGACACATTTTTTATGAGTTTCAGCGTATTTTTTAAACGCGACATATTCATCGCGATACGCTTGAACGAAAGAGTGAGCATGTGTGCCGGCTACAGGTATCCCGAAGCGTTTTCCAGCACGAACGTTGCTTGTAGATGAGAAACCGCCAATAAAGGCAGCGCGTGTTCCCCAAAGGGCAGCATCAAATTCATGAGCACGTCTTGTGCCAAACTCTAAAAGTTCATCGTTATTTGCAGCATGCTTCATACGAGCAGCTTTTGTTGCAATTAATGTTTGGTAATTCACAATGTTTAAAAGGGCAGTTTCAATAATTTGTGCTTCACCGAGTGGTGCATCAACACGTAATAAAGGCTCGTTATTGAATACAACTTCACCTTCTTGCATACTACGAATAACCCCAGTGAATTTCATATTTTGTAAATAATGAAGGAATTCTTCTTCAAATTGTAATTCTGCTAAATAAGCGATATCGCTCTCGGTAAAACTGAAATTTTCTATGTACTCTACAATTTTTTCAAGACCAGCAAAAACAGCGTAGCCATTCTCAAATGGAAGCTTTCGAAAATATAAATCAAAAACAGAACGGCGATTATGAATACCATCTTTCCAATATGTATAAGCCATGTTGATTTGATATAAATCTGTATGTAAGGCATAACTATCGTCTTTATAATAATTCATTGCGAAAACACCTCCGTAATTTGGTTATAGTATACCAATTTTACGACGTTCGTAGCAAAGAAGAGATATTGATGCGAAGTCAAGAGAGAAAAAAATGAAATAATGCATATTTTTTAGAAAATTAACATTTATCAATTTATATTTCTCTAGATTTTATGTATTATTAGAGTAATGGGGGTAATGAGAATGGAGGAGGACAATGCAACAAACATTAGAAAAAATAGGCAAACAAGTCTTTTATAAACGGCTACAGCAAAAAATGACACAAGAAGAATTATGTCAGGGCATTTGTTCTGTCTCATACTTAAGTAAGATCGAAAATGGAAAGATCGAAGCATCAGAAGAAATTCTACAATTGCTCTGCGCAAGATTAGAGATTGCTGTAACGGATTTAAGAGATGTAGAAGAAGATGTGAAGGGGAAGCTGGATGAATGGTTGAATGCACTAGTTCATTTGGACAAGCAACAAGTAGAACGCATATATGAAGAGTTGCAAGGTGAAATGAAGCATGTTTTGGATTTTGAAATTATAAATTATTATAAACTGCTGTATACACGTTATTTAATTATGAAAAGGGATTTTCCTGCTGTTGAAGAAGAGTTAGAAAGCTTAAAGAAGATGTATAAAAAGTATTCACCATTCCAGAAATTATTATATACGTATAGCAAAGGGTTATATTATTTCTTACAACATAAATATAAGACAGCGTTGGAGTACTTGGCTCGAACGGAAGTAATGGCGAAGGAGCAAGGGTATCGCGAAAATGGAATATATTTCAATTTAGCTCTTGTTTACAATGAATTAGAAGTTGAACATATGACTTTACATTTTGCTAATTTAGCAATGGAAGGATTTAAGAATGAATATAAGTTTCGGCATGTAATAAATTGTCAATTGCTTATTGCATTGAGTTATATACAGAAAAGGCAATATAATGAAGCGCTTTCTATTTATAATAATATTTTGAGAGAGGCAAATTCTTTTGCTGATAAAGAAAGCATAACAGCTATTGCTTTAAATAACTTAGGATTTTTGTACTATAACTTAAAAGACTATGCAAAGGCTAAAGATTATTATTTGCAATGCTTACAGTATAAGAAGGAAGAGGATTTAAATTATATTGATGCAGTGTATGAGATTGCTTTACAGTGTATAGAATTAAAAGAATTTGAAGAGGCAAAAGAGTGGATCAGTAAAGGGATAGATGTCGCGAAGAGGGATGAAAAGTATAAAAGTATGCTATATATACTATTGGTACTTAAGTATAAATACTTTGAAACTAAAGATGTTTATAAAAGATTTTTAGAAGTTGAGGCGATCCCATTTTTTAGAGGTGCAGAGAATAAAAAGGATTTAAAAATGGTGTATTTAGAACTGGCAGGGTATCATGAAGAATTATTAGAGTTTCGAGAAAGTAATAACTATTATAAATTAGCAATTAATTTATTAGAAGAAAAGGGAGGAAAATAATATGAAGAAAATAATTATTGGTGCTTTAGCTTTGATAGCTGTATTGGTGGTATTGGAACCTCAGTATGCTTGGACATCGGATATCTATGGCCAAGGAGAGAATGTAGTTGAAGTGGTAAACTCTTAATAAAAAACTGAAGTGAACCTCGAAAGTGGGACACATATCAAAACATCTAAACCACCTATCGCCTAAATTCTTTAGGCGATAGGTGGTTTAATTTTTCTTGAATTCGCGCACAATTGTAGTAATGAATGTATTCTAGCGCAATCTTTCGCAAAGTTGTGTTGGATACTCTTGTTATCTTTTGTGAGTAAAAAGCTTCACTTTTTAAATGACTAAAGAAGCTTTCCATGACGGCATTATCATGGCAATTTCCTCTCCGGGACATGCTGGTGATATTGCCTTTTTCTTTAATATATGCTTGAAATTCCTTCGCTGTATAAATACTTCCTTGATCAGAGTGAAGGATGACATCTTTTACTTTTTACCCTCCCATTGCTTGTTTTAATGTCTTCATCGCTAATGTCAGTGTTTGTGATTCGCTTATGACATAACTAATAATTTCGCGATTAAAGGCATCCATAATCGTTGATAAATACAATGTACGCTCTCCAAATAATAGATACGTCATATCGATAAACCACTTTTCATTTGGTGCTGAAGCTTTGAATTGAAGCTCCGATCGATGAGGGAATACTACTGATTCTGTACCGTTGAATTTGCATACTAAGTATGCAAATTCAGGAGGTCTTTTTTTTCAATATTTGTTCCTCAAAATTCTACAAAACTTGAGAAAATAATTATTTGAATTTTTAGTATATTAATAGTGGAAACATAATGCTAATATGAAACTACTCTTTTTCAAAAAAATTTTTATTAGGGGGAAGGTTCATGAAAAAGAAAAGTTTAGCGTTAGTGTTAGCGGCAGGAATGGCAGTTACTACATTTGGAGGGACAGGCTCTGCGTTTGCAGATTCAAAAAATGTGCTCTCTACGAAGAAATACAATGAGACAGTGAAGTCGCCTGAGTTTATTTCTGGTGATCTAACTGGAGCAACTGGCAAGAAAGCGGAATCTGTTGTGTTTGATTATTTAAATGCAGCAAAAGGTGATTATAAGCTAGGGGAAAAGAGTGCGCAAGATTCTTTCAAAGTGAAACAAGTGAAAAAAGATGCTGTAACTGATTCAACAGTAGTACGTATGCAACAAGTTTACGAAGGAGTACCTGTATGGGGTTCTACTCAAGTAGCTCACGTAAGTAAAGATGGTTCTTTAAAAGTATTGTCTGGAACAGTTGCACCTGATTTAGACAAGAAAGAAAAGTTGAAAAATAAAAATAAGATTGAAGGCGCAAAAGCGATTGCAATCGCGCAGCAAGATTTAGGTGTAACACCGAAATATGAGGTAGAACCGAAAGCGGACTTATATGTATATCAAAACGGTGAAGAAACAACATATGCATACGTTGTAAATCTAAACTTCTTAGATCCGAGCCCAGGAAACTACTACTATTTCATTGAAGCAGACAGCGGTAAAGTGTTAAATAAATATAATAAACTTGATCATGTAACAAATGAAGATAAGTCACCAGTTAAGCAAGGTGCTCCTAAACAGGAAGCAAAAGCTGTTGTAAAGCCAGTAACAGGAACGAATAAAGTGGGAACTGGTAAAGGTGTATTAGGAGATACGAAATCGCTTAATACAACGTTATCTGGATCATCTTACTACTTGCAAGATAATACGCGCGGGGCAACAATTTTCACATATGATGCGAAAAATCGTACTACATTACCGGGAACATTATGGGTAGATGCAGATAATGTTTTCAATGCAGCGTATGATGCAGCGGCAGTAGATGCTCATTACTATGCAGGTAAAACATATGATTATTATAAAGCTACATTTAATAGAAACTCTATTAATGATGCAGGAGCACCATTAAAATCAACAGTTCATTACGGAAGTAAGTATAATAATGCATTCTGGAACGGCTCACAAATGGTATACGGAGATGGTGATGGTGTAACATTCACTTCATTATCTGGTGGAATTGATGTAATTGGTCACGAATTAACGCATGCTGTTACGGAAAATAGCTCGGATCTAATTTATCAAAATGAATCAGGAGCGCTAAATGAAGCAATTTCTGATATCTTTGGTACTTTAGTAGAATACTATGATAATCGTAATCCAGATTGGGAAATTGGTGAAGATATTTACACGCCTGGTAAAGCAGGAGATGCACTTCGCTCTATGAGTGATCCAGCGAAATATGGTGACCCAGACCATTATTCTAAGCGTTACACTGGTACTAGTGATAACGGTGGGGTTCATACGAACAGTGGTATTATTAACAAGCAAGCTTATTTATTAGCAAATGGCGGTACGCATTCTGGTGTAACTGTAACTGGTATTGGTAAAGATAAATTAGGTGCGATTTACTACCGTGCAAATACACAGTATTTCACGCAATCTACTACATTTAGTCAAGCTCGTGCTGGTGCAGTACAAGCTGCAGCGGATTTATATGGTGCTAGCTCTGCAGAAGTAAATGCAGTGAAGCAATCATTTAGTGCTGTTGGTGTAAACTAAGGATTTAAGGGATAGATATTAATAAAATACTTCAAAAATAAAGAAGGAGCATAGGCTCCTTCTTTATTTTTTTCTCCATTTTTTCCACAAATAGAACAATCCAATGCAACCTGCGATTGTTACAATCCACTTCGCTTCATTTGTTCCATTCATAACATGATATGCCGAATATACTTCAATCAATAAGGCCGGTATTTTACCTATTGTACTGGCAATACTGAAAGAGAGTAATGACATTTTCCCTAGAGCTGCAAATAAAGTCACGATACTTGATGGGATGAAAGGTATCAATCGAAACGATAGAACGAGTAGAAAGGCCTCTCTACCTTCTACATAAAGAAGACGCTCTACCTTTGGATACTTATTTACTTTATCGTGAGTGAACTTTTGAAGGCCTATGCGATAAATATAAAACGAGATAATAGCCCCTAATGCTTCGCCTGCGATCGAAATGAGTGTGCCATTTGTAACACCAAATAGCTGTATATTAATGGCGGTTAAAAAGATGCTAGGGATAAAACCTAAAAGACTGATGATGATATTGATTAAGATGCTAAGTGGAATTGCGATTGAATAGTATTCTGTTAGGAAATTTTGAATCGTTTCTGCCATATTATAAAATCCTTTATCTTTTTTTGCATTACACCATATTTCGAATGGATAGGCAAGGAGAAATTTACATAATGTAGAAAACGTTGACAGAACGGCGTTTGTATACCGTATATAGGTATTGGGTATATAAAAATGGGGGTATATTTTAATTTATTGAAAAACACTGCATAAACCCTATTTTTAAAGGGTTTATGCAGTGTTTTAAATGGTGTTTTAATTCGGGAAATAATTAGAAAATCATAGGGGTATATTTTAAAGTAGGTAAAAAACAGTGGTTTGATGAAGATAGAGTGGTAAATATAGCAAAATAGCTGAAGGGTTTAAAAAATGTATGTGTTTTTTCGTTGTGAAATTGACTTTTAGTGAAGTTACGATAATAATCATGGAAGAGGTGATATGATGAAACGAATAAATAGTCTTTTCTTCAGTAGTTTACTGGCATTGATGCTGATCTTAAGTGGATGTGCAGGAAAAGAACAAAAAACTGAGAAACAAACAGGGAATCAAGGTACGTCAGTAGAAAAAATTAGTGATAATATTTTAGATGAAATGGAAGGGCCGCCTAAAAATGGTCATACGATTGAAAGGCATGTAGGTAAATCAGAAGAGGATTTGAAGAATCGTTTGAAGACAGATAAAGTATCAGCGGCAAGTACATATTATGATAAAGAAACAGCGACGAAAGCTGTAAAAGATAGTTTGAAGCAACATGATAAAGAAATTCAAGATTGGTTAAAAAATTCTAAAGAGGCTCGTCTCGTATTAAATACAACTCATTCATTCCCGGTCGGGAAAACGGTAATAAAGAAAAATATGAATGTAAAAGATAAGTTAGTAAAAACTGTTACTGTTTTAGCGAGAGATAAGTCAGGAGATTTAGGATATAAGATTATTACTTCTTATCCATCTGACAAATAAGAAGGGGGAGTACATATGTATACGACATTACAATACTTTCTTAAATCATACTATACGTTAAGTATTCATGAGGATGAAATAGTAAGCGTGATGGCAGAGTTTATAGAGCAAGAAGATGAAGAAATTGTTTTGAAATTACGCGATGAATTAGTATATATGAAGAACAAGAACGCGTGGGAAGAAGCGTGCGTACTAGCTGCGAAGCAAGGGAATCGTATATGGTCTTTAGAAGAAACGAAGGATCATCTTGAAACTTTTTTACTATTACTGCAAAAGAAAAAGGCGTGAGTAGATTACGCCTTTTTCTTTATGCTTTTTGAAATTTGTCCGTTTGATAGTATCTCATTGTTTTGGGGCACTTTTATATACGCTTTTTGAAATTTGTCCATTTGATAGTACTTCGCCGTTTTGTGTTACTTTTTTATACGTAACCGCTGTTATTTTATCATTAGTTCTACTAATTACTTGAGAAGAAACTTCAACATTTTTACCAGTATTTGTACCGAAAATGCGTGTAGTAATACTACCTCCATTTGAAAAAGCTTGAATATAAATATGATTACCTGTATTGTTTTTAAATTTTAAATCCGGACCATAGTCTGCCACTGCTGCATCTTGCCCAAGTGGTAAATAATTTACGGGCATAGAATGATTACTTCGAGAAACAATTCCTAAATCTGCCCTTAAAGCTGCGCTATATAAAGTACTGCTGACTTGGCAAACACCTCCGCCTGCACTTTGTATAACTTTACCTTGTGAATATACTGCGGCAGATTTATAACCATGTGCAGCATCAGTTACACCAACACGGCCATTAAAACTAAACGTTTCATCAGGTGCTACAATAACTCCACTTAAAGTATTAGCTGATTTATTTACGTTAAAGGATTGATTACCATTACGGCCAGCCATTGGAGTAGAGTACTCAGCAATTACTTCTTTAATCCCCATTTTCTGTATATCTTCTGTAGAACGTTCTGGTTTTATTAATGTAACCGGTAATGTAACATCTGATTTACCAGTAGTAATAGCTTCGTTTGTTAAATCGCGTAGTTTGCCTTTATCAATTTTTTCTCCGTTTTGACTTTGACTAACATTTACAGTAGAGCCTTCAATACTTAATTCTGCATTAACAGGATTTTTTAATGTTTCATTATATTTATCTTTTATAAAGGTTTCATAAGCTGTTGTATTTAATTGTGGTGTTAATTTATAGTCACGTTTTAATTCATCGTTTTCAGCTTGCTTCCGCATTTTGTAACGACTCATTACGTTTCCTTCTTGTTCTTTAAAGATTTTGTTTACGATATCTTTCTCTTTATAATTTATACCTAAATCTTTCCATATGTAAGTTTGTTTATCATCTTGGAATATGTAGGTAAGGGATTTTTGATCTAATTCATTTATTTTTTGATTAATAATTGCTTGAATATCTGCTTTATTTTTTCCATCAAGAGAAATACCTTCAAACGTAGTATTTGGTAATGCGGTGTTATTTAATTGATTATTTAATTTGGATACATATTGATATCCACCAATACCGCCTACACAAAGTAATATGCCCCCTGCAATTGCAGAACCGATCAGTATTTTACTTAGCTTCATTTATTTCCCCCCAGAAATTTGTGTATAAATATATGTATTACATTTTTTGTATAAAAATGATGAAAATAACAGTATGTAAGTTCTAGTATACTATTATTTCCACTGTGTGTGTAATGTTTTTATAAAAAATGTTACACTGTTGTAATAATTGTCTCTTTTTGTCACAATATGCATGAAAAATTTGTTGAAAATTATAATAAAAAGGCTGTCTAGAAAAATCTAGCAGCCTTTTTATTATAATTTTTTATGCTCATTTTTATTCGTAACACCGAGATGTTCTTGAAGTGTTGTCGATATATTATTGACGCTTTTTTCGTTTGGAACGTAATAATAAATACCATCTATATATTTATCTGTACCTTCCACTTGAAATTTGTCCATTTTTAAACTTGAATCCATTGAATTTTTTGCAATTGTCATCATATCATCAAAAGTTAAATTTGTTTTTAAATCATTATCGACAGCATCTAGTAGGCCACCGATTTTATTAATGGAATTAAGAGATAGTGCTTTTTCGGCAATAGCTTCTAAAACAAGTTGTTGTCGTTGACCGCGCATATAATCGCTATCGATGTGACGAGTTCTAGCTAGTGCAAGTGCCTCTTCTCCGTTTAAATGTTGACGTCCTTTTTTAAGATGAATTGCATTTGCTTCGTCTTTACTATTTTGTTCTGTAAACTCAACAGGAACATCGACAGTAATACCGCCAAGGGAATCAACGATTTTGATAAAGGATTTAAAGTTAAATTTTACGTAGTAGTCAACAGGAACGTCTAAAAAGTTCTCTACTGTATCAATCGTGCTGTCTACACCGCCGAATACGTGTGCATGTGTAATTTTATCGTATTTATCACGTGACTTAATGTAGACGCGTGAGTCACGTGGAATGCTTACAAGTTTAACGGATTTATCGTTTTTATTAATTGTTGCAAGTAATAGCGCATCCGTACGAGTTGCTTTTCCATAATTTTTTTCTCTAATATCACTTTCATCAACACCCATAATAAGTACGGAAATGTTATCAGTCATAGGTTTAACTGCTTTTTCACGTTTGTTGGATTTATCTCCTCGACCTAGTTCAGAATAAGCGTTATTTAAAATGGATTTTGCTTTACTGTATATATGGAAGGAGTAACCTCCTGCTCCAAGTGCTACAATTAGTAATGGAATAAGAAGGAACCAAAGTAGGCGTTTTTTCTTTGAGCGTCCTTTTTTGGCTCGCATATTGTTGTTTGTGTCGGATTTCATCATTTTTTCTCCTTTAAAACTATCAAAGTGTATACATCTAGGTGTATTAAAACACATAAAAAATATTTTACGCTAAATAAAAGCGATTGTACATGTATAAAAAATAGATGTCTTGATTATTTATCCCGCATTAACGGGCAGTAAAACTCCCACCTCAAAGTCCAGCGAATGCAAGGAAGTTAGGTGGGAGTTAACTGCCCGTAAAAGCCCGATTGGTGAAGGCTAATACTCAGAGGGGGATAGTCCCCTCTGAGTAAAGTTTCACTTTATAAGACACCTATTCGTTATTGTATACAAAAGATAGGGATAAGAAAATGATAAAATTTTACCTAATTACAACATAATACTTACGATAATTGCAGATAAAATACTAACGAGAGTAGCTCCATATAGTAATTTAAGCCCAAACCTTGCCACAACATTTCCTTGGTCTTCGTTTAACCCTTTTACTGCACCGGAAATAATTCCAATAGAAGAAAAGTTGGCAAAAGAAACGAGGAAAACAGAAATGATACCAACTGTACGGGGAGAAAGGCTATTGGAAATTTTACTAAGATCCATCATTGCTACAAATTCATTCGTTACAAGCTTCGTTGCCATAATGCTACCAGCTGCGACAATTTCAGAACTTGGTACACCGATAAGAAATGCAATAGGTGCAAATACGTAGCCGATTAATTGCTGAAAAGTGATGCCGAATATAATGAGGAACAGGTCATTAATGCAGCTAATCAATGCTACGAATCCGATGAGCATGGCGCCAACGACAATGGCTACCCGGAAACCATCAAGAATATATTCGCCAAGCATTTCAAAGAAACTTTGCTTTTCACCTTTTATTTCCAAAATATCTTCTTCATCTTTAACGTCGTAAGGGTTAATGATGAGTATGATAATAAAACCGCTAAATAAATTGAGAACGAGTGCGGTTACTACATATTTAGGTTCAATCATCGTCATATAGGCACCTACGATAGACATAGATACTGTTGACATGGCTGATGCACAAAGTGTATAAAGACGGTGTTTTGGAATTTGTGCTAATTGCTTTTTTACCGTAATAAACACTTCTGATTGGCCGACAATAGCGGAAGCGATGGCATTGTAAGATTCTAATTTCCCAAGACCATTTATCTTGCTAAGAAAGAAACCAATCCAATGAATAAAAAATGGTAGTATTTTGAAATGTTGTAATATACCAATTAAGACGGAAATAAAGACAATCGGTAATAATACAGTAAGGAAAAACGACATCTCACCTTTATTTGCAAGACCGCCAAACACAAAGTTTATACCATCAGCAGCATACTCGAGTAGCTTTGTGAAAAGGCTGGAAATGAACCGAATAAGTATGAGACCAATTTCTGTATTTAATAATAAATAGGTTAAAATTAACTGTATAATAAGCATGATGAAAATAGGTTTGAATTTAATGTGTTTCTTATTATTACTAGCAATATAAGCAAGGAAGAAAACGACGATAAGTCCGACAAAAAAAGTGATAAATTTCATAGTAAGCCCCCTAAAAGAGATGTTCTGCTATATATGTTTTTCATTTCAAGGGAGAATATGCATCTTTGGTAAAGAAAGGAATAGAGAAATCATGAATATATGTAAAGTGCATCACGTTGCAATTATTTGTTCGAATTATGAAGTGTCAAAGGATTTTTATACTAGAATATTAGGTTTTAAAGTGATAAATGAAGTATATAGAAAGGAACGCGATTCTTATAAGTTGGATTTATGTGTAGGAGAAGAGTATCAAATAGAATTATTTTCATTTCCAAGTCCGCCTGAGCGCCCAAGTTTTCCAGAAGCAGCTGGCCTTAGACATTTAGCATTTGCAGTTATAAATATAGAAGAAGCTGTGACACATTTAAATCAATGTGGTGTTGAGACGGAATCGATACGTATTGATGAAATGACGGGGAAGAAATTCGTCTTTTTCCAAGATCCTGACGGTTTACCTTTAGAATTATATGAGGTTTGAAAATTGGTGAATTTTATATAGGGTTGCTTTCTAATAATTGAAGAAACTAAAGTGAAACTTCTTTTTAAAAGGAGGTGTAACTTTAGCTAAGAAAGCTAAAGGACATATGTGGATATTTTAAAATTATTGATGGTAGCCATTCTTATTGCATTAACAGCTTTTTTTGTGGCTGTTGAGTTTGCAATTATTAAGGTGCGTAGCAGTCGCATTGATCAACTCGTTACTGAAAAACGACGAGGTGCATTGGCTGCTAAAAAAGTAACTGCAAATTTAGATGAGTATTTATCAGCATGTCAGTTAGGTATTACGATTACTGCGTTAGGGCTCGGGTGGTTAGGAGAGCCAACTATAAAACATTTACTCGAGCCATTGTTCTTAAAGTTACAATTATCTCCTGCCATTGCTAGTACAATTTCATTTATTATTGCCTTTGCAGTGATTACATTTTTACATGTTGTTATTGGGGAACTTGCCCCAAAAACATTAGCTATACAAAGGTCAGAGCAAGTTAGCTTATTATTATCGAAGCCACTTATTTATTTTTACCGAGTTATGTATCCGTTTATTTGGGCTTTAAATGGTTCGGCAAGGCTCGTAACAGGTTTATTTGGATTACATCCAGCTTCTGAACATGAAGTAGCTCATTCAGAAGAAGAATTAAGGTTAATCTTATCGGAGAGCTATGAGAGCGGAGAGATTAATCAAAGGGAATTTAAATACGTAAATAATATTTTTGAATTCGATAATAGAGTAGCAAAGGAAATTATGGTACCTCGTACGGAAGTTGTAGGATTATATGAGGACGAGCCGTTTGAAACACATATTACAGTAATTGCGCAAGAAAAATATACGAGATATCCTGTATTTGGTGAAGATAAAGATGAGATTATCGGAATGGTTAATGTAAAAGATTTATTTATTCGTTATATGGATGGTAATCGAGAGGAAGAGTGCTCGATTACACCATATACAAGGCCAGTTATTGAAGTATTAGAAAATATCCCAATTCATGATTTGCTATTACAAATGCAAAGAAGGCGAATTCCGTTAGCTGTATTATATGATGAATATGGTGGTACAGCAGGCATTGTCACGCTAGAAGATATTTTAGAAGAAATTGTTGGAGAAATTCGAGATGAATACGATGAAGATGAACACCCGCCTATCCAACACATAAGCGAAGGATGTAAAATTGTAGAGGGAAAAGTGCTTATTAGTGAAGTAAATGATTTATTTGGCATACATTTGGTTGCAGATGATGTAGATACAATTGGTGGTTGGATCATGGTACAAAAACAAGTCGTTGCTGAAGGGGATGTTATTGAGAAACATGGCTTTTATTTTAAAGTCCTTGAAAAGGATATGCATCAAATTAAACGAGTGGAGATAAAGAAAGTAGAAGAATGATTTGCTATAAACTTTAATAAAAAGGATATATAGAAAATTAAATGTTTGCGCTTTCAAAAGAGGTGCTATATAGTGAAGGTGGATACTGAAAAATTCTTCTGAATAATACTCGTATTTTGAGATGGCGGATTTTTTTAGATAAGGATTTAGAATGAAAAAAGTATAGGTGATGCAAATGATAGCAACGAAGGATATACGTATAGAAAAAGACTTTTTAGGTGAAAAGAAAGTACCAAGTGTAGCTTATTATGGTGTACAAACATTACGTGCCGTAGAAAACTTTCCAATTACAGGATATCGCATTCATCCGTCACTCATTACGGCAATGGCAATTGTGAAAAAAGCGGCGGCACTTGCGAATATGGATACTGGTTATTTAGCTAAAGATATTGGGCAAGAAATTGCGGAAGCAGCACAAGAAATTGTTGACGGAAAGTTCCATGATCAATTTATTGTAGATCCGATTCAAGGTGGTGCTGGAACTTCCATTAATATGAATACAAATGAAGTAATTGCGAATAGAGCATTAGAACGTATGGGATACGAAAAAGGTGAGTATGCGAAAATTAGTCCAAATACGCATGTGAACATGGCTCAATCAACAAATGATGCGTTTCCAACGGGAATTCATATTGCAACTCTTATGATGTTAGAAGAGCTTCTTATTACAATGGAAGAACTTCATGCTGCTTTCCGTACAAAGGCAAAAGAGTTCGATCACGTCATTAAAATGGGACGCACACATTTACAAGATGCAGTGCCAATTCGCCTTGGACAAGAATTTGAAGCGTATAGCCGCGTGCTTGCGCGTGATATAAAAAGAATTAAACAGTCTCGTCAACATTTATATGAAGTGAATATGGGGGCGACAGCTGTTGGTACGGGATTAAATGCAAATCCTACGTACATTGAACAAGTGGTAAAACATTTACGAACATTTAGCGGATTCCCACTTGTCGGCGCAGAGCATTTAGTTGATGCAACGCAAAACACAGACGCATACACAGAAGTATCTGCGGCATTAAAAGTATGTATGATGAATATGTCTAAAATTGCAAACGATCTTCGTATTATGGCGTCTGGGCCACGTGTCGGATTAGCAGAGATTCAATTGCCTGCACGCCAACCAGGTTCATCTATTATGCCAGGTAAAGTAAATCCAGTTATGGCAGAAGTAATTAATCAAGTTGCTTTCCAAGTAATTGGTAATGATCATACAATTTGCTTGGCATCAGAAGCAGGACAATTAGAATTAAACGTAATGGAGCCTGTGCTTGTATTTAATTTAATTCAATCTATTAGTATTATGAATAACGGATTCCGTGTATTCCGTGAATACTGTATTAAAGGAATTACAGCAAATGAAGAATTGCTGAAGCAATATGTTGAGAAAAGTGTTGGAATTATTACAGCAGTTAACCCTCACATTGGTTATGAAGCAGCATCTCGTATTGCACGTGAAGCAATTGAAACAGGAAAATCTGTTAGGGAGTTATGCTTAGAACATGGTGTACTGACAGAAGAAGAATTGGATATTATTTTAGATCCATTCGAAATGACGCATCCTGAAATTGCTGGTGCTTCTTTATTAAAGAATAAGAAGATGTAATGTGAAAAAACACCGATCCATTTGGATCGGTGTTTTATTTTTAAAAGATATTAAATACAGCATTTAATTGAAGTAAGCTAATAATAGCTAAGAAGATTAAACTATATTTCATCACTGTTTTAAATAGAGCAGATTCTTTACCAACTAGTCCAACTGCCGCACAAGCAACTGCTATGGATTGTGGTGAAACCATTTTTGCTATTGTGCCACCAACTACGTTTAATGAAACGAGAGTAGATGGGACGATGTTTAATTGATCGGCAGTTACTGCTTGAAGTGGTGCGAATAGTGAACCACTAGATACTACTGAACCAGTAATGAATACGCCAATCCATCCTAAGATTGGAGAAAGAATAGGGAATGCATTTCCAGTAGAAGAGAATGCAAGTCCAAGTGTAGATGACATACCAGAGTAGTTTTCTACGTAAGCTAAAGCGATAACGCTACAAATTGTATATACTGGAACCTTTAATTCTTTTATTGTTTCAATCATTAATTCTTTAACCATTTTACCTTTTACGCGGTAAACGATAAGTGAAACGATAATTGCTAATACAATCGCAGTAGTTGTAGAAGAGAATACATCTAGTTTGAAAATCGCTGCGAAAGGTGTATCAGCTTTTGTGATTGGTGCAGTTTTTATAACTTGATTATGAAGACCAGGGAATTGAATGTTAAATACTAAGTTTGCTAATGGACCATCCGGAGCAAATAAAGCTTTAATTGGTTTTAAATTAAAGATTGTTACAAATGCAGTTAAGAATACGAATGGAGACCAAGCATATAAAATTTGATTGAATGTATGAGATTCTTTTTCTTCTTGTTTTTCTTCTTTAGCAGAAGACTTTGGTTGCCAAACACGTAAGAATAATGCAAGAGCGACCATACTTATGACTGCTGCGAAAATATTAGTAAGTTCAGCGCCTAAGAAGTAAGTTACAACGAACTGAGTAATTGCGAAAGAAACACCACTTACAAGAATACCTTGCCAAGTTTCTTTAATGCCTTTAAATCCATCTACCATTGAAACAAGTAAGAACGGTAAAACAATGCTAATGAATGGCAAAATGTAAACTGCTTGACGACCGACAGTTAATGCATCTATTCCAGTTAATTGTGCAGGTACTGTAACTGGAATACCCATAGCCCCCATAGCACCACCAGCGATATTAGCTACTAAGCAAATGCCCGCTGCTTTTAATGGATTAAAGCCCATACCTACAAGTAATGCAGCTGTAATAGCAACCGGAACACCGAAACCAGCTGCGCCTTCTAAGAAAGCGCCGAAAGAATAAGCGATTAATAATACTTGTAAACGTTGATCATTTGTAATACTTGAAATGCTATCACGAATGACATTGAATTGTTCTGTTTTAACAGTTAATTTGTAAAGGAAGATAGCTGCGATAACGATAGTACAAATTGGATAAAATCCAGATAAAACACCAAATCCGGCAGATGCTACTGCTGCAGTTGTAGGCATTTTATAAACAAATATAGCAAGAATAATAGCAACAATTACACTGTAAAGCCCAGCCATGTAACCTTTCATTTTGAATCCCACTAAACAAATAATGAAGCAAAAAATTGGAAGTGCTGCGATTAGTGCAGATAGCCAAATATTGTTTAATGGGTCATAAATTTGTGTCCAAGTACTCATAATAATGACAACTCCTATCTATTTTATGTGAAGAAATTCACATTATTTGTGAAACAATTCACAATCAACTTACATGCTTAGTATATTCTCCTTCAACACTATTGTCAACGTAAAAAAGTATAATTATTCCATAATAGTGTTAAAAGAAAGCTTTGTTCATAAAGTAGACAAAAAAGCGCACTTAAATGTATTTGAGTGCGTTTTTTAAAGTGAAACTTTATTCAGTGAGTATATTGTTCATATGTCATTGTCCCAATAGGTGTATAGTAGATGCCGTCTTTTGTATCGAATATAAAGTTTGATATATTGCACTTATCTGTCCTGTTTGATCTAGTGGGGGAAGGAGTGGTTTATTTCATTATGAGGTTTTAAATAACATTCCAGCCAAATGTAATATGAATAAAAAATAAGAAGCAAATTCTTAATACTAGAGCATCTCTTTTTACTGAAAATTCCTTTTAGTGTAACAAAGAGGTTAAGTATACTCCAACTACTTTACGGAAGTTTATCAATTATAGACGGTATTTTACAATATCATTACTTTGCATTTCAATGAGGTGAAAATATAACAAAAAGCCTGATAAAACAACGTTTGCAAGCAAAGTATTTGTAGCCCTTTGTTTTGCTTTTTCGTTATATCATATAGTATAATATTCAAAATCAGTAAGGATTTTTTCCTGAATTCTATGCTGATGAAGGTGGAAAAAATTTTCAGCGTTATAGGTTGATAAAGTTATGTCGTAACAGGAAATATAAGAACAGATATATAAATAAATAAAAAGAAAATAAAAACGAAAATAAAAACGAAAATGAGGGGAACTTTATGAGCCAAAATCAATTCGAATGTCGTATTTCAGAAGAAGATGTACAAATGTTAAGAGCGTTAGCGCATCCGTTGCGTCTACGCCTAGTAATGGAACTAATGCAACGTGGAACGTGTAATGTAACACAACTACAGGAAGTATTAGAAATTCCGCAATCAACGGTTTCACAACATTTAACGAAGTTAAAGCAAAATAAGGTAGTACGCTTTGAGAGACGAGGATTAGAAGTGTATTATCAAATCCATAATGATAAAGTAAGTGCAGTAGTAAAAACATTATTTTCTTAAAATTTGAATATTATGGAAAAAGACGTGTGGAATATACGTCTTTTTTTATTTGTCAGAAAGGTAGCGATAGAGTAAATATTAACATGTGAGGAAGAAATGACTATCAATCAACATGCTGCCTTACGGAATATATTCTAAAAGGAAAAGAAAAAATACAAAGGAGTGTAGTAAGCAAAAGGAGGGATAGTAGTATGGATGTGCAACGTGTGAAACAAATCTTATCTTCTTCAAGTAGAATTGACGTTACATATGAGGGCGTACCAGTATGGATTGAGAGCTGTGATGAGCAGAAGGGGAGTGCCCAAGTGTATGACGTATCTAATCCTGGTGAGAGCGTTCATGTGGACGTGACGGCTTTAGAGGAAAAATAATAAAAAAGACGCTTCTAATTTTAGAAGCGTCTTTTTGTTATTCCATCATATGTGCAATTTTCTTAGAGAACATAAGAAGTACTAATCCTAGTACGATTACGATAACACCGATGCTTGCAAATACTTCTAAATATCCTAAAGATTGAGTGAAAGCAGCTAATTGTCCTGCTAATAAGTTTGCAAAGCCAGTACCAGCTAACCATACACCCATTAATAATGATGCTAATTTAACAGGAGCGATCGCACTTACCATAGATAATCCAATTGGTGATAAGAATAGTTCACCGATTGTGTGGAACATGTAAGTGAATACAATGAATAGTAAGTTTGCTTTCATTGTAATGTTACCTTCATCGCTACCAGTTTTTAGAACAGCTAAAGTTAAAACTAAGTACCCGACTCCTAGTAAAATCATACCAAAAGCCATTTTTGTAGGGATTTTTAAATCACCATTTTTTGTTTTTGAAAGTTTAATCCATAATGCAGAAACTGGTAATGCTAATAAGATAATGAATAATGGGTTTACAGATTGGAACCAAGGTGTTGGAATTGTAAATCCACCAATTGTACGATCTACGAACTTATCTGTGTAAAGTGTTAAAGAACTACCAGCTTGTTCAAATCCTGCCCAGAAGAATACAACGAAACAAGTTAAAATTAAAATTGCAACAGTACGTTTTTTCTCTTGTGGTGTTAAAGGTTTTTTCTCAACAGCTTTTGCATTTTGTTCTTTAGATTTTTTACCCACAACTGTTGTTCCAGCTGATCCTAAGTAACGAGGTGCTAATAAGTTAAATGCAATCTGCCCAATAATCATACCGATACAAGCTGTTAAGAAACCGTATCTGTAATCTGCGAAGTAACCGCAAATGAATGGAGCGATAAGAGCTCCTAAGTTGATTCCCATGTAGAAGATAGTGAAGGCACTATCACGACGAGAATCGTTGTCGCTATATAATTGACCTAGTAAAGTCGAAATATTTGGTTTGAAGAATCCGTTACCGATAACTAATAATCCTAATCCTAAAAATAGTCCAGTTTTCGTATTCATTGAAAATAGTACGAAGTTACCAATCGCCATAATGATACCGCCAATAGTAATGGCGTGTCGTTTCGTAATGAAGTGGTCAGTTAACCAGCCACCAATAATAGGTGTGAAATATACAAGCATTGTGAAAATACCGTAAATTTGAACTGCAACTGCTTTATCAAAGCCTAAACCGCCGCTTACTAAGCTCGTTGTTAAATAAAGAACTAATAAGCCACGCATTCCGTAATAACTAAATCTTTCCCATGCTTCTGTAAAGAACAACAAGTATAACCCTGGTGGATGTTTTTTTGGTGATTGTTGCTCTCCAGCTTTGTCTAATTTTAAAGCTGCATCCATTTTTGTTTCCCCCTAATCCTGTATAACGGATATTTATGTAATCATTTTAATTTACAAAATATTTAGAAGTCAATAGAATTATATGGAAATAGAAAGAAAATTTCTAAAAAAGTTCTATTTTCTTCAACCGTTATTGTATTTTGCCCTGAAAACTTGATAATAAGCGTTTTCAAATGTAGTAATTGAATTCTAAACGAATTTAAAATAGTGATTAATCAGAAAATTTAGATTAAAATATTTATTCTGATATAGAGAAAATATATTCTATTTACTTTTATAATATAACATATTGGGAATAAAAATACAAAATGAAATAATGTGACACTTCAGTGAAATGAAAAAACCAGCTCCATAAAAGAGGGGAGCTGGTTAGAATAAATTTATTTAACGAAGCGTTTTTCAATGTCGTCTAGTAGCAAGTTAGCAGCCATTACACCGCCAGCTGTATTCCAAATAACGTCGTCAACTTTGTATGCTTTTCCGTTCTTTACTGCATTTAAGTTTTTAAATAGAGGATCGTTTATATATTCTTTTTCTAGTTCAGAACCTTTTTTCTCATTGCCTTTATCGAATGTGAAGTAGAATAATACATCGCCATCCATTGCCGAAATACGTTCTTTAGATACGTTACGCTCTGCAAAATCATCTTTATTTTGATCACCAGGACGTTTAAATCCAAGTTCTTTTAAAATAACACCAGAGAATGTATCACCGTGATAAATACGAACATCACCAGGCATAAAGCGTACCATAGAAATTTCTTGATTTACTTTATCACCAAGTTTGCCTTTTAAATCTTTCATACGTGTTTCGTAATCAGCTAAAACCTTTTGGCCTTCTTTTTCTTTATTTAATGCTTTTGCATAAAATTTGAAGTTATCTTTCCATTCACCACGTAATGTTTCTGAGAACACAGTAGGTGCAATTGCTTTTAGTTGTTCGTACACTTTTTCGTGGCGCATTTTGTTACCAATAATTAAGTCCGGTTTTAAAGAAGCAATTGTTTCAACGTTAACTTGTCCTTCATCACCAACAACTTTTACATCTTTCATTTTATCCTTAATATGTGGATACCATGGGTCACCAGTCCAAGACTTTACAGCACCAACTGGTTTCACACCTAATTCAAGTAAAGCTTCAGTTCCTTCATTTGTTAAGATAACTACACGTTTTGGATTAGCAGGAACTTCTGTTTTACCCATTGCATGTTCTACAGTAACCACTTCTTTTTTATTATCTTCTTTTGTAGATTCTTCTTTGTTATTTGATTTTCCACAAGCACTTAAAAGCATTGAAAATGCTAGTAAAAATACAAATACTGTAAACGATTTCTTCCGCATGAAATTCATTATGTACCCCCTACATGTTGAGAATATTTTTCAATAGCAAGCATGATATTAAGCCTTTATCTTTTGATTGTCAATACATATGGCTGAAAATAATTCTCATTTCCGTTGACAATGAGAATTAAGTTGAAATACACTAACAACGTATCATTATACATTGAAGGGGAAACGCTGCATGTTATTAAAAACAAATCGAGCAAAATGGATTGGATTATTTGTTGGAATCATTGCAGTCGTTATTTGTATTTGGGGAAGTATTATTTTCGGATATACAAATACGAGTTGGAAACTAGCATTGGATGCTTTTTTCCATTTTAATGGTTCCAATGAACATATTATTATTCAAAATGTACGTCTGCCTAGGGCGTTAATTGCAGCTAGTATTGGTGCTAGTTTAGCCATTGCAGGCTGTCTTATGCAAACTTTAACTAAGAATCCACTTGCTTCACCAGATTTTATTGGATTAAATTCAGGCGCTGCGTTCTTCATAGTTGTAGCAATTGTTATCTTTTCCGTGACGTCATTATCGGCTTTCACGTGGATTGCCTTTTTAGGAGCGGCAATTGCAGCTGTACTTGTATTTGCTTCTAGTTCTTTAGGAAAAGAAGGGACGACTCCTCTTAAGTTAACATTAGCAGGTGTCGCGATAAGTGCTTTATTTTCATCATTAACACAAGGGTTGCTTGTTTTGAATGAAAAGGCAATGGAAGAAGTATTGTTTTGGCTTGCCGGATCTGTACAAGGAAGAAAAATAGAAATTTTACAATCTGTATTTCCGTATTTATTAGTAGGATGGATTGCCTCTCTTATGATGGCAGGGAAAGTAAATACATTGATGATGGGAGAAGATGTTGCAAAAGGTCTCGGACAACGAACAATTTTAATGAAATCATTCGTACTACTCATTATTGTATTGTTGTCGGGTGGTTCAGTTGCGGTTGCTGGCCCAATAGGATTTATAGGAATTGTAACTCCGCATTTTGCCAGATTTCTTGTTGGAGTTGACCACAGATGGAGAGTGCCCTATAGCGGATTGTTAGGTGCAATACTATTAATCTTAGCGGATATAGCCGCAAGATATGTCATTATGCCACAAGAAGTACCAGTAGGGGTTATGACAGCATTTATCGGGGCCCCATTCTTTATTTATATTGCACGTAAGAGAGGGCTTAGCAAATGAAGAAGTATATCCCGTTTCGTATAGGAAAAGATGGATTCTCGTTTTTAATGTATAAACGAGCTAGTCTCGTCTTGGTGAGTTTATTAGTAATTTTAATAGGATTATTTTTTGCAAGTGCAGGTATGGGAGATATGAAGATTGCTCCTTATGACGTATGGCAAGCGATTACTGGAAATGGCGATGCGATGTCAAATATGGTTGTAAATAAGTTTCGTATGCCGCGTATTTTAATTGCGATCCTTGTAGGAATTGCACTTGCTGTAGCAGGTTGTATTTTACAAGGGCTCGTTAGAAATCCGCTTGCTTCCCCTGATATCATTGGAATTACAGGTGGTGCAAGCGTAGCAGTTGTACTCTTTTTAGCTATATTTAGTGATAAAAACAATGCGCTAACAGTAAGCATTCATTATATGCCACTCGCAGCTTTTGCTGGAGCGACGATTGTAGCGCTTTTTGTATATTTATTTGCATGGAAAAATGATGGCTTATCACCGATTAGTCTTGTTTTAATTGGTGTTGGATTTTGGGCGTTAACGAAAGCGGCAACAACGTTATTTATGTTATTAGCACCAATTTATCAAGCGAGCCAAGCAAATGTATGGATTACAGGTACTGTTTACGGCTCTTCATGGCAAAATGTGATGGTACTTGCGCCTTGGGTTCTCATTTTAACGGTAATATCCTTTATCGCTGCTAGACATTTAAATGCACAAGAGCTAGGGGATGATATAGCGGTAGGACTTGGTGTTCCTTTAACGAAGTCGCGTGTATTTATGTTATTACTTAGTACAGCTTTAATTGGTGGGGCGGTTGCCTTTGCCGGAGGGATTGGGTTTGTTGGTTTAATGGCACCTCATATTTCGCGAAGATTAGTTGGTTCTTTATACGGTGCATTACTCCCAGTTGCAGCTATTGTCGGTGCAATTTTAGTACTCGCTGCGGATTTAATTGGGCGCACAATTTTCACACCACTTGAAATTCCAGCAGGGGTATTTACATCAGCAATTGGTGCACCTTATTTTATTTATTTACTTTATAAAAGTCGGAATTCATAAAGGGAGATGAATATGCAAAAAGCATTGGAGACAAAACGTTTGACGCTGTCTTATGGTGAAACAATTATTATCGATGAGTTGGATTTAGAAATTCCAAAAGGTGAAATTACAATCTTCATCGGTTCTAACGGTTGTGGAAAATCAACTTTATTACGTTCACTAGCTAGATTATTAAAGCCAACAAATGGTGACATTTTGTTAGATAATCAAGCGTTACAAAGTATGCAAACGAAGCAAATTGCTCGTCAAATGGCAATCTTACCGCAAGGACCTCAAGCACCAGAAGGGCTTACAGTATTGCAACTTGTAAAGCAAGGACGTTATCCATATCAAACTTGGTTAAAGCAATGGTCAGAAAAAGACGAGGAAATGGTACAGAAGGCACTTGCAGCAACAGGTATGACAGAATTTGCTGAGCGGGATGTGCATGCTCTTTCAGGTGGGCAACGTCAACGTGCTTGGATTGCAATGACGCTTGCACAAGATACAGACATTATTTTACTAGATGAGCCAACTACATATTTAGATATGACTCACCAAATTGAAGTGCTAGATTTATTATTCGAATTAAATGAAACAGAGCAACGAACAATTGTTATGGTATTACACGATTTGAATTTGGCATGCCGTTATGCAGACAACATTGTAGCTATTCAAGATAAACGAATATATGCACAAGGTAAACCAGAAGAAGTTATTGACCAGAAGTTAGTTCGGGATGTATTCCGTATGGAGTGTCAAATCAGTACGGATCCGTTGTTTGGAACACCACTATGTATCCCGCACGGAAGAGGAAGACGATTAGTTAAAGAAGTTGCTCAAGCAATGAGATAACGAAAAAAGACGATGGGGATTCATCGTCTTTTTATTTTTTGCAAGAAAATAATAGAAAGAGGGGAATTCGTAAACGTCGTTCATATTCCTCTTCACTTTGAAAATAGGTTTGATTTGGTGTAGCTTCTTTTAGATTTATAATGGTAAATCCGGCTTGCTGTAATAATGTGAAATACTCTTCCGTTGTACGATGATATTTAATAACTTCTTGGTCAATCCATGGTTCAACCCGTTTGCCTAGTTTAAAATAATCATCGACGAACCAGTTCGTTCTTTTACCACTCGTTTGCAAGCTTTCAAATGAAGAGGTAATAACAGGATGTTGAACGCTAAAGATAAAGGTTCCATTTGTTTTTAAAGTTTTGTACACATTTTGAAAAATGATATGAAGATGTTCAATATAATGTAAAGCGAGTCTAGATGTGACTAAATCAAAAGTAGATGGGGAGTATGTATAATCTTTGAGGTTTATCAAATGAACAGATCCATTTTTATTTTCTAGTTGTTTTTTAGCTTTTTCATACATAAGCTGAGAGCCTTCAATGCCAGTGTAAGAGTGGCATCCGTTTTCTAATAATTCCTTGCCAAACTTAGCATCGCCACAACCTAAATCGAGAATTTGTTTTCCTTTTACATCACCAATGAGTTGAAAGAATGCTGGCTTTTCAATGGATTCATTGGGGCTATTTTCGCGGTATCTTCGTTTCATATATTGCTCAAAAAAAGCTTCGTTATTATATACATCAGATTCTGTAAATGCCATGTTTGAAGCCTCCCTAAATATTTTTTTAATTCTATCAAATATGGAATGTAAATGATAGATTTCTTGTAATGAATCATATATAATTAAAATTTGTAAGCGGTTTCTTTAAACTATTTTTCTATAATAAATTCTGAAAACGTGTTAAGCTAGTAGAGGGATTATTAGAACTATTAAGACAATAATCCGCTTACATGAACGATGGGAGGCTTCACGATGTCTAGTAAAACACTTGCGAAATTTTTAGAAGAAAATTTAGAGGATTTAAAATCAAAGGGGCTTTATAACGTAATTGATCCGCTTGAAAGTCCAAATGGACCGATTATTACAATTGGCGGCAAAGAATATATTAACTTATCTTCAAACAACTATCTTGGATTAGCGACTGATAATCGCTTACAAGAAGCAGCGATTGGTGCAATTCATAAGTACGGTGTTGGAGCAGGAGCTGTTCGTACAATTAACGGTACTTTAGATTTGCATATTAAATTAGAAGAAACAATTGCAAAGTTTAAACATACAGAAGCAGCAATTGCTTATCAATCAGGATTTAATTGTAATATGGCAGCGATTTCAGCTGTTATGGATAAAAATGATGCGATTCTTTCAGATGAATTAAATCATGCATCTATTATTGATGGTAGTCGTCTATCAAGAGCGAAAATCATCGTTTATAAACATTCTGATATGGAAGATTTACGCCAAAAAGCAATCGCGGCGAAAGAATCAGGTCTTTACAATAAATTAATGGTTATTACAGACGGTGTTTTCTCAATGGATGGAGATATTGCAAAATTACCAGAAATTGTTGAGATTGCAGAAGAGCTAGATTTAATGACATATGTAGATGATGCACATGGTTCAGGGGTACTTGGAAAAGGTGCAGGTACTGTGAAGCACTTCGGTCTTTCTGATAGAGTTGATTTCCAAATTGGTACATTATCAAAAGCAATTGGGGTAATTGGTGGATATGTAGCAGGGAAACAAAACTTAATTGATTGGTTAAAAGTTCGTTCACGTCCATTCTTATTCTCTACAGCATTAACACCAGCTGATGCAGCAGCTTGCATGAGATCAATTGAAATCTTAATGGAAAGCACAGAGTTACACGATCGTTTATGGGAAAATGGTCGCTATTTAAAACAAGGGTTAAAAGAACTTGGCTTTAACATCGGAGAAAGTGAAACGCCAATTACACCTTGTATTATTGGTGATGAAGTATTAACACAAGAATTTAGTAGACGTCTAAATGAAGAAGGCGTATACGCAAAATCTATCGTGTTCCCAACTGTAGCTAAAGGAACAGGACGCGTTCGTAATATGCCTACAGCAGCTCATACGAAGGAAATGCTAGATGAAGCAATTCTTAAATATGAAAAAGTAGGGAAAGAAATGGGCATCATTTAAGTAACGACATCTTTTGAATAGCTTGCAAATGAGGAGTGGGGAAAATGAAAAAAATTCTAGTAACCGGTTCTTTAGGGCAAATTGGTTCTGAACTAGTAATGAAACTTCGTGATGTATACGGCGCATCAAACGTTATTGCAACAGATATTCGTGAAACAGATAGTGAAGTAGTAACGTCTGGTCCATTTGAAACGTTAGATGTAACAGATGGGCAAAAACTACATGATATTGCAAAGCGTAATGAAGTAGATACAATTATTCATTTAGCAGCTTTACTTTCAGCAACAGCAGAAAAAAATCCGTTATTTGCTTGGAATTTAAATATGGGTGGACTTGTAAATGCATTAGAAGCAGCTCGTGAATTAAACTGTAAGTTTTTCACGCCAAGTTCTATCGGTGCATTCGGCCCATCAACGCCGAAAGATAATACGCCACAAGATACAATTCAGCGTCCTACTACGATGTATGGGGTAAACAAAGTAGCAGGAGAATTACTATGTGATTATTATCATCAAAAGTTTGGCGTTGATACGCGCGGTGTACGCTTCCCAGGCTTAATTTCTTACGTAGCTCCTCCAGGAGGCGGAACAACTGACTATGCAGTTGAAATTTATTATGAGGCGATTAAAAAAGGTGCATACACCTCATACATTGCTGAAGGAACGTACATGGATATGATGTATATGCCAGATGCTTTACAAGCGATCATTTCATTAATGGAAGCTGATTCAAGTAAGCTAGTGCATAGAAATGCGTTCAACATTACAGCAATGAGCTTCGAGCCAGAGCAAATTGCAGCATCAATTCGTAAACACATTCCGACGTTTACAATGGATTACGCAGTAGATCCAGCTCGTCAAACAATCGCTGATAGCTGGCCAAACTCTATTGATGCAACAGCAGCAATGAAAGAGTGGGGCTTTAAAGCAGAATACGATTTAGACAAAATGACAACGGACATGTTGGCTAAGTTAAAAAAAAAGCTCACAGCTGAGTTAGTGATGAATTAATAGGAAGGGTCGATTCTTAGGAATCGGCCCTTTTATTTGTATTTTAGGAATATACAAATAATTACAAATGTGATAAAATGAGTTAATTTGTGCATAAAGGGGAGAGATAAAATGGAGAAATGGGAGTTAGCAAAGGAAATTTACAATACATCACGTTTAACGGGAACATTTAAACTTCGATCAGGACAAGTATCAAATCAATACTTTGATAAGTACTTATTTGAATCTAATCCAGTACTGTTATTAGAAATTGCTAAACAATTGAAAGAGCTCATTCCTCCTGAGACAGAAGTACTCGCGGGTTTAGAGATGGGAGGAATTCCAGTAGCAACAGCATTATCTTTACAAACAGGTATACCAGTTGTATTTGTAAGAAAAGAAGCGAAGAAATACGGTACATGTAAGCTAGCGGAAGGCGTTGTTATTACTGGGAAAAATGTTTGTGTTGTTGAAGATGTTATCACGACAGGTGGTCAAATATTATTAAGCACGAAAGATTTGAGAGAATTAGGTGCGAATGTGAAACATGTACTAGGTGTCATTGATCGTACAAAAGAATGGAGAGATAACTTATTAGAAGATGGATTGCAGTTGCATTCCTTATTTACAATGGCCGAGTTAATTGAAGGAGAAAAGCAACATGCAAAGAGTTGATGTCGTATATGCACTAATACATGACGAAGAAACAGATAAAATATTAATGGTACATAATGTAGAACAAAACGTTTGGTCATTGCCAGGCGGGGCTGTTGAAAAGTGTGAGACGTTAGAGGAAGCTCTAGTAAGGGAAGTAAAAGAAGAGACAGGTTTAACTGCTATGGCAGGTGGACTTGTTGCAATCAATGAAAAATTCTTTGAAGAATCCGGGAATCACGCACTACTTTTTACATTTCGAGCGAAAGTACTAACGGGCGAGGTACATGCAGAAGATGAGGGAGAAATTTCTGCGATAGAGTGGGTGGAGCGAACAATCGCAAATGAACGATTCCCATTCTACGATGGAGGATTCGAGTCATTGTTAGAAGTAGCTATTCCATACAAGTTTCAACCAGAAAAAAAGTAATTGAACGAGAAAAAGGAGCCAAAAGGCTCCTTTTTCTATTCAATCGTCTTCAGTAATAGTTTTTTCAGCAATGGTTTAATCTTCAATCGTAAATCTTCAGCATGATTTGCAACTAAGAAGTGATGATTATAAATGTTTTTCATTAATTGATAAGTTGCTTCTTTCACTTCGCCTTCTTCGATGAAGATACCGATTACTTCCATACCACTTTTACGAGCGAGTTTCACAGCTTCATGCGTATCTAAAATTCCGTCTTGTTGATAGTCTAGGGCAGAAGGTTCACCGTCTGTGAAGACTAATAGAAATTTATGTTTTTCTGGTCTTTTCGCAAGCTTTTCAGAAACGATACGAATAATATATCCGTCGCGGTTATCTTCTTCTTCACGAAGTTGCATAATTTCTGGACCAACGTTTGGTAACGTTGAGTTTTTATAATTTACAACCTCATGGATAACGTTCGGTTTATCTTCAGGTTTAGCACTAGAAGCATCTTCCCAAAATCCGCTAATAGCGTGCGGGATTTTTAAAGATTTCAACGCTTCATGGAATAAGACAACACTCTTCTTCGTTTCTTCCATTTTGTTATACATAGAACCAGAACAATCCACTAATAGTTGGAATGCAACGTCGAGCTCTTGCGATTCTTGTCCTTTTTTATAAAACATGCGCGGCTGCTTTTCAGTATAAATACGAAGGAATTTCTTCCGAAGTCTTCCGTAGTATTTATCACTATTTGCATTCGTTTTATTTTCAATCGTTTTTTCGATAATTTTCTTTAATTCTTTTACATCTTTATTAACGACTGATTTGATAGCTTGGTAATCTTTTTTCTCGTCAGGATTTGATTTGCGAGCTTCTTTAAATGTATGAGAGGCACCTACATTATACTTACCATATGCACCCTCGCTTTGGCTAGAAGCGTGTGAAGCTCTTGCTTCTTCTGTATCAGCACCATCAAAGTTGGATTGTGTACTTTTTTGAGAAGTACCTTGTACAGAACCAAGTGCTTGATCGCCATCTTCTGATTCACGAGCAGTATCACCCATCATGTTTGTTTTTGTTCCGCTTTCTAATTCAAAGCGTAAAAAGTTCTCGTTTTCGTTATTTTTATTTTCACGATGCCATGTGGAGAAGCTTTCATCCATTTTGTTTTTATTGTCATCGTCATCTATGAGCTGTGTATCATCATTTGCTAAATCTTCAACGCGGCAGTTCTTTTCATCTGCAATGACAGATAAATAAAGCGGAGCATGTCCGAAATAATTGTTAAGCATATCATTTTCAAGAAGCTCCTCTAAGCGGTAGCGAATTTTCTCAACGATATACATAATATCTTCCGTATTACGGGCTTGGAATGTCTCATGCAAAATTACTTCAATTTGCTCGAAATATTCATTAGTAAACATTTCATATTTATCGCTCGTTAATGAAAGGTAACATAGACAAAATAGACGATCACCGTGATAGTTACGAACGCGGTTTATTTCATTTTGTGAGCCGAAGTAATTGCGGTACATTTCTTTTCGGCGTTTAAAAATATGTTTCGTGCCAGGTCGTAAGTTTTTTACGATTTCCTCGACACGTAAATCTTCTAATAGAACAAATAATTGTGTTAAGAACTTCTTTAGGGGCGATTCTTGTAATTCAATCGCGTAAGAACGAATTAAAGCCATGTCCGAGTAATGTTTATTACCAAGTGCTTTTAAGAACACTTCGCTTTTTAATCCGATTACTGTATCTTCTTCTTTTCGATCATCCCAAAAGTGACTAATGACAACCTTTTTTTCAATTTCGTCGTAGTATGCTTTATAGCCATATTCAAGATAGGCATCGTCTTCTTTTAGAAGGGCATACATTAAGTTTTCCATTTGTAGAAACAGCGACGCATCAATTTTTTTGTCACTAAAAATTTGTCTCATGAATTATCCCTCAAAGAAATAACTTTCTGCTAATTCACGGACAGTCATTTGTTCTGTTTCATCATTTAATTTCGCAATAATGCTTCGCTCAATAGCGCGCATAACAGGAATATATACACCTAAATCGCATGCGTCGATAATACCACGAATACTTGCTGCTTCTTCACTTACACGGCCATCACGAGCTAAAGGCATAAGGTCGCTTGCAAATGCAACGAACTTTTCAATTGTTGCAACATCATTTAATTTTGATTCAGATAGTAATAGTTCTTTTAATGTGTCACCTTGAATATAAGGAACTTCAATAATAACAAAACGGTTTTTTAATGCTTCGTTTAGTTCACTTGTCCCAACGTAACCTTCGTTAATCGCAGCAATTACGCGATATTCGTCATCACCGTATACAACTTCTTGTGTAAATGGGTTTGTAATCATTTTACGGTAATCTAGTGCACCGTGAAGAAGTGGTAACGTTTCAGGTTTTGCCATATTGATTTCATCAATATATAGGAAGTGACCGTTCTTCATTGCTTTCATAAGAGGACCGTTAACGAACGTAACTTCAGATGCCCCGTCTTTCGTTTGTAATGTGTTGTATCCTAAAATACCTTCCACATCTAAATCGACAGAACAGTTAATGCTATGCATTGGTTTTTGGAATAAAGAAGAAAGAGTTTCCGCTAGTACCGTTTTACCACTACCAGTTGGTCCTTTTAATAGAATATTTTTGCCAAGAAGAAGTGCCGTAATAGCATCTTCGATAATGCTGTTATCAGATGCTTTATATATTTTAGTACCGATTAAATGAGCATTTTCACCAGCTTCTTGTTTATTCTTTTCATGAATTGTAGAAAGCTGCTGTTTTAAATCAGAATGTATATGAAATTGTTCTAACATGTATTTCCCACCTAACATTATTTTCATAAAGTAATACATCTTATGATAACTTGTTTTAATATGGTATGCAAAGAAAAGGAGAAGGGGGAAATATAAAAGAAAAAGCAATCAATATCACATTGATTGCTTATAGTAAAGGAGAAATCAGTCGCATAAAGGACTCTAATATTCTTTTTTTGATACTTCTTTTTTGGAATGAGTTCCATTTAATTTCAGTAGAGTGTTTAAAGTCTTCTTCAAAATCGCGTTTAATATCATGAACGGTTTCTGACTCATAGAGTACGCTAATAATTTCATAATTTAATTCAAAGCTACGTACATCCATATTTGCTGTTCCGATTGTTGCAATTTTATCGTCAACGAGTACAATCTTTGCGTGCATAAATCCATCTTTATAACTGTAAATAGAAGCACCGGCTTTTAAAAGTGGAGTGAAATAGGATTGAGATGCTTGATCGCTAATAATACTATCACTCTTACCAGGATATAAAATGCGTACATCTATGCCAGATATTGCACTTAAGCGTAATAATGTTAAAGTTTCTTGATCCGGAATAAAGTATGGTGTAGCGATCCAAATAGATTTTTTGGCTGAGCCCATAACAGCTAGTAATGTATTACGAATGCTTTTATCATCTGAGCTTGGTCCACTTGCTACAATTTGCACCGCACCTGTTGCATCCAGAATTTCTTTTCCTGGGAAGTATTGTCTATTCATAAATTGATCCCAAGAATAAGTATTCAATCCACTAGACGCATAAAGCCAATCTTCTAGAAAGATGGCTTGTAATTTATACAATGCTTTTCCTTCTATTTTTAAATGACTATCACGCCAAACAGGGAATTTTTTTGAGCGACCAAGATATTCATCACCTACGTTAAGCCCTCCGGTAAAACCAATTTCTCCATCTACAATGACGATTTTACGATGATTACGATAATTAACTGTCTCCAGTAACCAAGCTGAAAAAATAGGGTCAAATTCGACAATTTCAATTCCAGCTTTTTTCATAGGTTGTAAAAATCGTCGTCTTAACGTATTACTTCCGAGTCCATCATAAAGGAAGCGTACAATAACACCCTCGTTTGCCTTTTGTATTAAAGCATCTCGTACTTTTGTACCAATCTCATCAGATTTATAAATATAGTATTGAATATGTATGTGATGTTTTGCATTCTCGATTGCTTGCAAAATTTCTGAAAAGGTTTGATCCCCGTTTGTTAAAAGTTTTGTCGTCGTTCTATCTGCGGCAGGCCCGCCTCCAAATTTTTGTACGACTTCTGTTAAACGTATGGAACGTTCATGTAATGGGACTGTGAGTGATAATTCTAGTCGTCTTCCTTCTAATATTTCGCGGAATAATTTTCTTTGTTCTTCTGAACGATGGAGATGTTTTTTTCTTCTCCAACGGCTACGCCCGAAAATAGAGTATAAAAGTACACCTACAACGGGAAGAAGTGCTAATACTAAAAACCAAGCTAAAGTACTTTGGGGAGATCTATTTTCTATAAAAATAACGAATGAAATTCCTACGATTGTGATGGACCATAGAGCACCGACAAACGTATATAACGAAATAACCGATGTATTTAATAGGAAAAGAACGATAGATACGATTGTAAATATTAATAATAATTGAACGATAGGTTTCTTCATTTCTATATAATTCCTCTAATCTTTCTTAAATATAGACTTCTTAAATAGAAGATATAATCTGACATCCTTATTATAAAGTGTTTTGTTTTTTTTACAAAATATAGACATTTGTCCTATACTTTCCGCATTTGTCCTACATACAGTATATTGTTACGTTGTTATCCCGTTATTTGCTGGGTAGTAAAAATCCCATCTCAAAATTCGATGAGTGCAAGGAAGTTAGGCGGGAAATGATTGTCCATAAATGCCCGATTGATTTGGGCTAATAATCAGTGGGGGAGGGACAAAGCCCGCGCCGATTAAAATTTCACTTTATATAGCAAAAGGGATGAATAAAATGTATGGTCGTCCAATTGGAGGATTTGGTCATGGCGGATATGGTTATCCATATTACTCGAATTATGCTTATTATCCAGATTACCAACAAGATCCGTATTATTCATACAATATTAAAGTGAGGAAATTGAAAGGGAGAGGTGAATAATGAATTATATAGAAAATAACGGAGTGTATTATCGCAATCATCATGGAGGACACCATCATAATGGCGGACATAATCATCATGGAGGACACCACCATTATGATCATCACCATCATCATCACGGTGGTGGATGGGGCTGGGGCTGTCTCTTATACACATCTGACGCTGCCGACGAAGCTAGA
>NZ_JAEHBO010000042.1:0-45315 GCF_016483575.1 Bacillus cereus group sp. N12 | reverse complement strand
TTTATATTGTTTTCATTTACTAAAATTAAAAAGGATTGCAGAATGTTGGGAACCCTAAAGGGTTTCCCAACACTCTGGAAAGAAGTGGTGCGATAAGCACCACTTCTTTCTTAACGAGGAAAAAATGTATACGGGTATTTGTTAGAATCGGGCTAATAATCGGTGTGGGGTGTACGAAACCCATACGGATTTAAGTTGCACTTTATTGTGAAAAAGTATATTAAAAATTTAGAGAAAATTGACGAAAAATGTCTACCGAAAAATCTTTGCAGGAATGTATGGATTGTCTAAAATGAAAATAAGTTTCTGAATATTTATAAAATTTAACCTTTGTGTATACGAAGGGGAAGTGTATTTCGAGTTGGAGAGGGGAGTAGGGGATGAAACGAGATGATACGTCAGCACGTAAGTTGCAAAATGAAGTGAATTATACAGAGGTTGTTCAGTCAAAAGAATTTCAATTGTTATTAAATACGAAGAAGAAGTTTATCGTTCCAATGAGTATTTTCTTTTTCAGTTTTTTTATTGCGCTACCTATTTTAACATCGTATTCGAAAGTGCTTAATACACCAGCATTCGGTGATGTGACATGGGCATGGGTATTTGCTTTTGCGCAATTTATTATGACATGGTCATTATGTATGATTTATAGTAAGAAAGCTCAATCCTTTGATGAAATTTCGCGGAAAATTCTACAAGATATGCAAAAAGGGAGGAGTTGAATTTGAATACTACTGCGTTTGCACTATTTTTAATTATTGTTCTTGGTACGCTCGTCATAACCTATTTTGCATCGAAAAAAACGAAAAATGCGAGTGAGTTTTATACGGCTGGAGGGGGATTAACGGGTTGGCAAAATGGTCTGGCCATCGCTGGGGATTATATGTCTGCTGCGTCATTCCTCGGTATTGCTGGAGCGATAGCGTTAACTGGATTTGATGGATTTTTTTATAGTATTGGATTTTTAGTTGCGTATTTAGTCGTATTATACCTAGTTGCAGAACCGCTTAGAAATTTAGGGAAGTACACATTGGCGGATATGATTGCAGCGCGTTTTGATGCGAAAAAAGTTCGCGGTATTGCTGCCCTGAATACGATGACAATTTCAATTTTTTATATGATTGCCCAATTAGTCGGTGCGGGTGCACTTATTAAATTATTATTAGGAATAGAATATACGACAGCAGTTTTAATCGTTGGCACATTAATGACAGTGTACGTTATTTTTGGTGGTATGACTGCTACGAGTTGGGTACAGATTGTTAAAGCTGTATTACTAATGGCTGGTACATTTATTATTTCTGTTATCGTTTTTGCAAAATTTAATTTTAGTGTGACTGAAATGTTTGCTCAAATGAAAACAGCTACGCCATTAAAAGATTCGTTTTTAAATCCAGGAGTAAAGTATAAAGATGGTCTTGATACACTTTCTTTAAATTTAGGACTAGTACTTGGTACAGCTGGATTACCACATATTCTTGTGCGCTTTTTTACAGTGCGAGATGCAAAAACGGCACGTCAATCTGTTGTGTATGCGACATGGCTAATTGGCGCATTTTATATTATGACAATTTTCTTAGGGTTTGGAGCAGCAGCGTTTGTAGGAAATGAGGCGATTATTAAAGCAAATCCTGCTGGTAATATGGCAGCACCTTTATTAGCTAAAGCATTAGGGGGGGACTTCTTATTTGCTTTCGTATCAGCCATTGCCTTTGCAACCATTTTAGCTGTAGTAGCAGGACTTGTATTAACAGCAGCATCAGCATTTGCGCATGATTTTTATAACGAGATTATCCGTAAAGGAAAGTCTACGGAAAAAGAGCAAGTGTCAATGGCTCGTTATGCTTCGATTGGAGTAGCTGTAGTATCTATTATACTTGCGTTATTTGCGCAAACCTTAAACGTAGCATTTTTAGTTTCATTAGCATTTGCAGTCGCGGCTAGTGCAAACTTACCAGTTATATTATTTACAATCTATTGGAAGCGTTTTAATACAACGGGTGCCATTTCTGGTATGGTCGTTGGACTCGTATCAGCAATTGTTCTTGTAGCGTTAAGTCCAAACGTCTGGAACCCTGTAGCTGGAAAAGCTATTTTTGTTGGAGAAGCCTTATTCCCATATACGACACCTGGCATTATTTCGATTCCGCTTGGTTTCCTAGCAGCATATTTAGGAACTATTTTCTCTAGTAAGAAAGAAGATGTAGCGAAGTTTGATGAAATTCTTGTGAAATCGAATACTGGTCATGGTATTAGCGACGCATCTTCACATTAAAAAAGAGGAGCTTTTCGTATTAAAAGAAAAGCTCTTTTTCTTTTGTCATTTTCTTATAAAGTGAAACTTTAATCAGTAGGGGGGCATACTCACTGATTATTAGCCCGCACCAATCGGGCTTTTACGGGCAGTTAATCTCCCACCTAACTTCTTTGCTCCAGCTGAATTTTGGGGTGGGAGTTTTACTACCCGTTAATGCGGGATAAATATTACTGTGTTGTAAGTAGGATTTGTCATAATTTTGTGGAATGAAAATAAGCAAGAAGAAATTTAAATCATCATGGCACCAGCGCAGCTTTTGTGAAAAATAAGTTGTTATGGAAGGTGGAAGAAATGATGAAAACGAAACAAACTGACGAATTATTAGCAAAAGATGAGCAATATGTTTGGCACGGCATGCGTCCATTTAGTCCAAGTAGTACAATGGTAGGGGCAAAAGCAGAAGGGTGCTGGGTTGAAGATATACATGGAAAAAGATATTTAGATGGTATGAGTGGTCTTTGGTGTGTGAATAGTGGGTACGGAAGAAAAGAACTCGCAGAAGCGGCTTATGAACAATTACAAACATTATCGTACTTTCCGATGTCGCAGTCACATGAGCCAGCAATAAAGCTTGCTGAAAAGTTAAATGAGTGGCTTGGAGGAGAATATGTTATTTTCTTCTCAAATAGTGGGTCAGAAGCGAATGAAACAGCTTTTAAAATAGTAAGGCAATACTATGCACATAAAGGTGAACCACATCGTTATAAATTTATGTCACGTTACCGAGGATATCATGGAAATACAATGGCGACAATGGCAGCGACGGGACAAGCGCAGCGTAGATATCAATATGAGCCTTTTGCCTCAGGATTTTTACACGTAACACCGCCAGATTGTTATCGTATGCCAGAAATGGAATCACAAAATATTTATGATGTAGAGTGTGTGAAAGAAGTAGATCGTGTTATGACATGGGAATTAAGTGAAACGATAGCCGCATTTATTATGGAGCCGATCATTACAGGCGGAGGTATTTTAATGCCACCACAAGACTATATGAAAGCTGTTCATGAAACATGTCAAAAACACGGTGCGCTACTCATTAGTGATGAAGTGATTTGTGGTTTCGGGCGTACAGGAAAAGCATTTGGATTTATGAACTATGATGTTAAGCCTGATATCATTACGATGGCGAAAGGTATTACGAGTGCATACTTACCATTATCAGCAACAGCTGTGAAAAAAGAAATTTATGAAGCATTTAAAGGAACTGGGGAATATGAATTTTTCCGCCATATTAATACATTTGGTGGAAACCCGGCGGCTTGTGCATTAGCACTTAAAAACTTAGAGATTATGGAAAATGAAGATTTAATTGGACGCTCTGCACAAATGGGCTCACTTTTATTAGAGCAATTAAAAGAAGAAATCGGGGAACATCCGCTAGTTGGAAATATTAGAGGGAAAGGTCTATTAGTAGGAATTGAACTTGTAAATGATAAAGAGACGAAAGAACCGATTGATAACGACAAAATCGCGACTGTTGTAAATGCTTGTAAAGAAAAAGGTTTAATTATAGGACGAAACGGTATGACAACAGCAGGGTATAATAATGTTTTAACATTAGCGCCGCCTCTTGTTATTTCAAATGAAGAAATTGCTTTCGTTGTTGGTACGTTGAAGACAGCGATGGAGCGTATTTAATCAAATAAAAGAACAAAAGTGAGCTGTAATATAAGGCTCGCTTTTGTTTATTACGTGAAATATGGTAGTTTTTTAAAGGGAGGGGATATGAATGGAGAAATATGACCCTAGTCAACATTATCACATCGGATATTATGAAGATGGATATGATTTAGAAGTGACAGCGTACAAAAGAATAAAGGAACCAGTTTGGGATGCTTATATTCCGCACTATGAGGTAGACGATTTTTATAAGAAAGTGGAGGAAATGAAGCTAGGACTATTTTTGAAAAATGGTTAAAGACGAATGAGATTGTTTAAAGGGAAAATGAAAAAGGAGATTACTATTTTATAAAATAGTAATCTCCTTTTATTATAGTAAACTTATTTACTTGCTTTCATTGCTTTATCTTTGGCACCAAAAGTGTATTTTAACATTGGTGGTGTAATCATTGTAGTTAAAATAACGACAATAACGATAGCTGTAAAGTAATCTTGTGCTAATAATCCAGAAGAAAGACCTGTTCCTGCGATGATAAGTGCAACTTCACCACGTGAAACCATTCCAGCACCGATAATTGCAGAAGACTTTGCATCAAATCCAGTCATGCGTGCACCAAATCCACAACCGATTAGTTTTGTGAAGACAGCGATAACTGTTAATGCTAAGATGAACCAAATTTGATTACCAATACCATCAAATGTAATATTCATACCGATACTAACAAAGAATACTGGAACGAACATTGCGTAAGCAATCGGTTCTACTTTCTTTTCTACTTCATGTTTGTAGTTCGTTTGAGAAATTGCGATACCAGCTGCGAAAGCACCGATAATACCAGCAATTCCTAATAATTCGCCGAAATATGCGAATGAGAAACAGATAATAAGAGCCGCGCTCACGATAGACTCAGATACGCGTAGTGGTGATAACCAACGCATAATCGCTGGAACACCTTTCCATCCGATTAAAATAATAGAAGCGAAGAATACGACCTTCTTCAAGATAACCATTGTTAAGTTAACATCGTCTGTACCTAAGAAGCTCATTGCGAATGCTAATAAAATAACAACAAGAATGTCATCAAATACAGCTGCTCCAAGCATCGTTGTACTTTCACGTGTTTTCATCTTACCTAAATCGCGAAGTGTTTGAACGGAAATACTAACACTTGTCGCACATAGAAGTAATCCTAAAAATACAGCGTTCCCTTGTTCCATTCCCATAACAAGACCGGAAACATAACCACCTATGAATGGAAGAATGATACCTCCGAGTGCAACTGCTAAAGAAGAGTTACGATTTGCATTTAATTCTTCTAAGTCTGTTTCAAGTCCAGCCATAAACATTAAAAGAATAACACCAACATTACTTAATTGTGTTAGAAGTTCTGAGTTTTCAATCCAACCTAATACAGCTGGACCGATAACGATACCGACAATTAATTTACCGAGTACAGAAGGTTGACCTAATCTAACACTAAGGTCACCAGCAAGCTTTGTACTTAATAAAATAAGTGCAATTTGAAAGAAAAATTCGAATTCCATTTGATCCTCTCCTTATCACTTTGTATTTTTATTAAACGATTTCTCGGAATTTGCCTAATGAAAATATGTAAAACCCATTAAACAAAGGGTCTGATTACAAGTTCTTTTGAACTTGTAATTTGAACCTGTAATCAATATATAATAAAATTTATAAAAAATCAATGAAAAAATAGCAGATTTTCATGATGAGATTCGATTTAGGTATGGAGGGAATCAATATATAATAAGAAGAAATAAGGAAACATTTTTAATGAATTGGAGAATGGAATATGTTAATAAACAAACGCTTTACAATTGGAGAAATGGCAAAAATGCATAATATCGCAGAATCTACATTAAGGTATTATGATGAAAAAGGAATTTTTCACCCGTCTATTGTCGATCCGCAAACGAATTATCGTTATTACACAATTGATCAGTTTTCACTGTTAGATACGATTAAATTTTTACGACAGTTAAATATTCCGTTAAAGGAAATTAAGAAATATATTGATGAGCGGAACCCATCTTATGCGCTTAATTTACTTGAAAAGCAACAAGAAATGATGTTAAAGAAGCAAAGAGAAATTGAGTATGCTTTAGCAAAAATGGAACATAGAATTTATGTAATTAAGGAAGCGACGAAAGTAAAAGGTGAAAAAATCATAGTTAAAGAAATCCCGCAGCGAAAGATTACAGCGATTGCGGTTGCACCAAATACAACAGATGATATGTTTGAGTATTATATCCATTCGTTGCAGAAAAATATGAAACAAATAGATAATAGCTTATTCTCTGGAGATATCGGTGTAACGGTTGCCAAAAAAGCATTAATTCAAAATGAATTTCAATCATACAATAGTGTTTTTATTCTTTTGGATTATATGCCTTTTCAAGTACATAGTTCGGATGAAATTAAAGCAGGTATATTTGCGTGTGCTTATCATCATGGACCATATGAAGAAACAGATGAAACATACAAGGAGTTAATGAAATACATCTCTCAAGAGGGATATGAAGTGAGCGGAGATTCGATTGAGATTGCATTAATTGATTGGTCTGTAACAGAAAATCCAGAGGAGCAAGTAACGGAAATTCAAATCCCTATAATGAAAAAACAATGAAATAAGGTGTAAGACTCGTACTAATTACAAATCGGCATCAATGACGATAATTAAGTTACCTATTTTTAAATTCTCTCTTGACCTTCAAGTTACTTGAAGGTTTAAACTGTGAACAGAGCGTTGAAAAAAGGAGCATATTAGTATGGAAGCAACAGAAAAATTAAGAGAAAAACCGATAAAAAGTTTATTTATTTCATATTTAATACCGGCAGTTCTCGGAATGGTATTAATGTCAGTTAATATTGTGATTGACGCGGTCATGATTAGTAGGGGAGTTGGAGCGAACGGTTTAGCGGGAGTAAACGTCGCTATTCCAGCATTTTCGATTTTCTTCTCCATTTCATTATGGATTGGAATGGGCGGAGCAACATTATATTCGATTGCACTAGGCGAAAATAAACTTGAAAGAGCAAGGTCTATTTTTACGCAATCTATGACTGTAGCAGTTATTATCGTAGGCGTTTTAGCGGCTATTTGCGTATGGAGAATAGAAGATTTAGCATACTTATTCGGTGCAAATGAAGTGATTTTACCGTATGCGTTAGACTATTTACACGTGTTATTAACATTTGGAATGATATACGTGTTAGAAAATATTTTAAGTACATTTATACGAAATGATGGAAATCCTAATTTAGCAATGGCAGGTCTTGTTGTAACGGCTGTATTAAACATAGTGTTTGACTATATCTTTATTTTCATCTTTGGATGGGGTGTAACAGGTGCTGCTTCAGCTACTATTCTTTCGGCAGCAATTGGTTTCCTTGTATTATTAACTCACTTCTTTAGAAAGAGTAGTATTTTAAAGTGGACGAAATTCCATTTTGAATGGGATACGGTTAAACAAATAATGGTGATTGGTTTCCCAAGTTTTACAGCAGAAAGTACAGTAGCAATCGTAACGATTGGTTTTAACATCGCATTCGTTCAATATGCAGGAGAAGTAGGAGTCGCTTCCTATGCAATGGTGAATAGTATTCATGCGATGGCATTATTATTATTCTTTGGTGTTGGAGCAGCATTACAACCAATCGCAAGTTTCCATTACGGTGCAAATTTATCAGAAAGATTGCGTGAAGGATTACAGTTTGCTGTGAAGATTGCGGTTGTACTCGGAGGCATTGCGATAATTGTCGGATTATTCTTCGGGAAATATATCATTGGTCTATTTGATGTCCAATCGCCAGAACTATTGGAGTTAACGTTAACAGGTATTAGCTTGTTCTTTATCCAATACGTATTTTTAGGCTACAACATTGTGTATGGAGAGTACTTCCAATCAGTGCGACAAACGAAGAAATCAGTACTTATTATAATGAGCCGAGGGTTACTATTTATTATTCCGTTGTTATGGATTATGCCAAATTTATTTGGAATAAACGGAATTTGGCTCGTTATGCCGGTTGCGGAAGTATTGACAGCAATTATCGTATTTACGATGAATCGTATGAAACATCCTGTTCCGTTACATATGGCAGGAAAGAAAGAAGCAATATAATGAAGAAAATCCCCTTGAGCAAGTAAGGGGATTTTTTCATTCTTTTAAACTAATCGCAAAAGACCCATCCGTTTCTTGAACAGACGCAAAAGCCACATTTTTAATATTTGTGATGCCTTTTTCTTTTAACTCTTTATATAACCACTTTTCGTCTTTATGGATCAACTTTAAGTTATCGTATTGAATTTGAGAATCGACAATAAGGGCGATTGGTAATCCGGCATACTTAACATGTATATTCATATCCTTTGGAGTCAATGGTACAAGTTCTCGCTTTGGTAAAATGCTAATGGCTCCATTCGCTTCTAAAATAGCGTATTCAATTTCATGAACACTTGGATATCCGGCGACGCGAAGGTTAGAAAGCAATTCGGGTATGGGATATCTACTTTTTTGTAAGTTCTCAAAAATAATATCACCATGTTTAATTAAAATAATGGGGTGTCCGAGAATGAAACGATTTAGTTTGTTGAGTAAGCTTAATTTTGTAAGAAGTAAGTGCAAACATGTAATAACGACCATACCGAGAAATGCTTGTAAAGCACCAGCGACTGGTATGGCTTGAAAAGCTAAATAAGATAAAAAAATAATAGCCCCAAAATCATGAGGAGTTAGTTGTGCTAATGCGGATTTACCGAGTAACTTAAGCGATAGTAAAAATAAAATAAAAAAGAATGATACGTTACATAAAAAGAGAAGCAATAGGGACACTCCTTCGTGCGAAGTTGTACTTACTATTCCCAAAAATAATAGAAATATTACCTTTTAGAGGATAAATAAGGGTTATTTGGAATTTGTCTGTATACAAACGAATAAATGGATATTATGATGAAAGAAGCAAAGAACATAGGAGTATATGGATATGAGAAAGAAGAAAATAATTAAGTATATTATAGCAATTATAACGGTTTGCGCTGTGTACGCGGTTTTTTTACAATATAACATTTATAAGCATGGGCATATGAAAGCTACCGACGATGCTGATTATATCATTGTATTAGGCTCGAAAGTAAATGGGACGAAACCATCGTACTCATTACAATATCGTATTGATAAAGCAGCTGAATATTTAAAATCACATGAGAAAACAATCGCTATCGTATCTGGCGGACAAGGAAAAGGTGAAGATATTTCAGAAGCATTAGCGATGAAACAAGGATTAATGAAACAAAATATTGCAGAAGACCGTATTATAATGGAGGATAAATCAACGAGTACAGATGAGAATATTACATTCTCAAAACCGTTAATTCCAGCCAATATGAAAAAAGGTATGATCGTAACGAACGATTTCCATATGTTTAGAGCGAAAAAAATAGCAGCAAAACAAGGTTTGCAATTAGAAGGGCTTCCTGCCAAAACACCGAAGCCCATTATCATTTCATCAAATGTCCGAGAATATTTAGCGATTACGCAATATTGGTTTATGAATCGAATATAGTGAAAGTGATCCCGCCCGAAATTCGAGGCGGGATTTATTTTGAGGAAAATCTTACAAAACTGTCATCTTAGTGAAAGGTAAAGCGATAGTTTCTAGAATGGATTCCTGACATAATAAAGATAACAAAAACTATTTAGAGGTGAATCGGATGAACGGAAATAATATTCTATCTTCACTATGTTACTTTAGTATCTTTTTTGCGCCATTTTTACTACCAATTATCGTGTACTTCGTTGCGGAAGATGAAGTGAAATATCACGCGAAAAAAGCATTTTGGTCACATGTTTTTCCGTACGCAATCTTATTTGCTGGATTAGCAGTATCAGGTGTATACGGTTTAGGCTTCGATCAATCTGATGGCGCGGGAATTGGGATGACTATCACATATGCAGTATTCATTCTTGTAGGAATTTACTACTTCATTTGGAATATTGTAAAAGGTATTAAAGTTTTGAAAGCAGCATAATAAGACAAGAAATAAATTGGTGTAATCCTGTCGTTATTTGTCGGTAAATCGATATCTCTTGTCGAATCGTTGATATATTCGAAAAATCGTTGATATAGTGCAAGGAATCGTTGGTATAATTTCATTTACCGTATTGATAGACATTTTAAAAAGAGCAATTCAAAAAGAATTGCTCTTTTTGTGCTTATAAGTTGTGAATATTGAAAAAGATATGTTAATTTTTCATTATGAAGAGAAAAAAGGAGTGTTTTTCATGAATGAGATCATACATAAAATGGAGCAACACGTTTCAGTTCGTAAATATAAAGAAGAATCCATTCCGAAAGATGTAGTAGACAGAATGGTTCAAGCTGCGCAGCATGCCGCTTCCTCGCATTTTGTACAGGCCTATTCTGTTGTATATGTAACCGATCAAGACCTAAAGGCTAAACTAGCAGAACTATCCGGAAATCGTCACGTGAAAGAGTGTGCAGCATTCTTTGTTTGTTGTGCAGACTTAAAGCGACTTGAAATGGCGTGTGAAAAGCATGGTACAGAGATAAAGCATGAAGGAGTGGAAGATTTTATCGTTGCGACGGTAGATGCTTCACTTTTTGCGCAAAACTTAGCACTAGCAGCGGAATCATTAGGATACGGTATTTGTTATATTGGTGGTATTCGTAATAACCCGAAAGAAGTGAGTGAATTGCTTCATTTACCGGATAAAGTATATCCTGTGTTTGGAATGACAGTCGGTGTGCCAAATGAAGAACATGGAGTTAAACCACGTTTACCGGTAGCAGCAATTCTTCATGAAAATGGATATGATGAAAAGAAATATGATGAATTATTAAACAAATATGATGAAACGATGAGCGCATATTACAAAGAAAGATCATCAAATCAAAAAAACATAACATGGACGGAATCAATGAGCTCATTTATGTCCAAAGAGAAAAGAATGCATATGAAAGAGTTTTTAAGTGAGAAAGGGTTAAATAAAAAATGAGTAAAAAGACAAACCTGAGATGCGGGTTTGTCTTTTTTAAAAGGAGAAATGAGATAGTTTTCGAATAGCTATAGAGGGAGGAGATAAAATGAAGAAAGCTTTAATATTTCTATTTGATGGATTTGCAGAATTTGAAGTGAATATAGCGAGCTTGTTTTTGAAAAGTAAGGAATTTGAAATAACAACGGCAACTGTAGACGGAAAAACAGTTACAGGAGAAGGCGGTTTTTTGTGTCAACCACATGCCTCTATTGAGCAAATTAAAATAGAGAACTATGAAGTGTTTATCGTACCAGGCGGACATATTTTTGATCATTTAGAAAATGAACAATTGTTATCTATTGTGAACAAATTACATAAGCAAAATAAATGGATAGCGGGTATTTGTGCCGGAACATCTTTATTACATGCAGCAGGAGTGCTGAATAAGAAGAGATTCTCAACATCATTAACATCAGATGAAAAACAATTAGCACATTTACATGAATGGGAATATAAACAAAACAAAGATGTAACTGTTGATGGAAAAATAATAACAGCGGTAGGATCTGCGTACGTTGAATTTGCTACTGAAATAATGAAGCAACTCAATTTATTTAATGAAGCTGAAGCGAAGGAGAACTTGCAATACTTTAAAAATGTAACAGAGCTTTGTGATGAAACGTTAGTATAAGTGAATAAATTAATTGTTAATACCTAAGTTCAGATTGTAGATACTACTTTCTGAACTTAGGTATTTTATTTGTTATCATATACATAGAAATAAAAAATTGATGAATTTTTACAAAAGTGATAGAAAATGAGAATGAAATGCCAATAGTAAGTAAAAGCAGCTGCTAAAGGGGAACTGAGGAAGGATGATGTTTATGATTTTCGATTCTGAAGAGGATTTAATTATAGCAATGAAAAAACGTGATCAAGATGCTTTGAAAGAAGTGATTGATCAATATGGAAAATTAATTTTGTACATTATTCATAAATCATTAAGTACCCCTATTGAAAAACAATATGTGGATGATTGTTATAATGATGTATTTACTATCATTTGGTTTCAAATCGAACAATTTGATATAGAAAAGGGCAACTTAAAATCTTGGATGATTGGTATTACTAAATTAAAGGCATTGGAATATAAAAAGAAAGTATATAAAGAGAATAAAATTGATAAAGACGTAGAAATAGATGCAGGTATCCATGATAAGTATGAAATAGAACAAGAAGAAGAGATTATGGAAATCGTACAAGATTTAAATACAAAGGATCGATATATCTTTTTAAAGAGGTATATTGATGGATGTTCCATTGACGATATTGCAAAAGAATTAAAAGTAACGGCTGACTATATATACAATCGAATCTCTCGTGGAAAGAAAAAACTTCAAAAACTGTGGAAAGGGAGTGTGTAATATGGATAAAAGATTATTATCGATGTTAAATGAGCTCCAATATTCAGAAGAAGAAATTACACGTTTAGAGAAAGAAGCGAATGAGTCTATAAATATAGATAAGTATTATGTAAGAAATGGAGAACTATTAAAAAAATTAACTGTACAAATGTTAGAAGAATCAATTCGCAACGAATTACAAGCTGATGAAGAAATTCAGAAGGAACTGTTAGTAGACGAAGGATGTATGGTAAATAGTAAAGTCATACCAAATATATTATACGCAGGAGCTACCTTTTATTATTATATCGTTTTAACGAATAAAAGGGTGATAATGAAAGGGTTAGATTGTTATTTTAAAAAGACAAATGAACATAGCGTGCCAATAGAGGATATACAATCTATTTCGCAACATAAAAAATGAAAAACGTTTTTGAGATTAAATATAATAACAATTATATACAGTTTGGAAGTATTGCGTATGCACATGAAGTTGCGATGATTATTATGGAGTTGAAAAAAAGCGGAGTAAAAGTAGAAAAGTATACAGATTTCGAAAAAGGTTTTTTCTTATTCTTTAATATACTCGTGATAGTAAGTTCAGGTCTTTGCTTTATAAAATATTTAATGTAAAAGGCGGCATAATAGCCGCTTTTTATCGGATGATTTTGTAGCTTAAAAATACAACAATAATTTCATTTAAACCAAGCTGTTATTGCGCAATCTAAAGCATTTTCTATAACAAATGCAAACTATCAATAAGAAGATAAATACCTGTACAGCTCAAAAGGATATATGTAAATATTTTAAAAACTTGTTGATTAAGCCATTTGAAAATAATTTGACCTATAAACAAACCTAAAAATACAATTGGAATTGCATAAAAACTTGATTTCCAAATTGTTATGTCCGTTCCAGTAAAGAGTATTTGAGTTAGTAGACTAATGAAATATATAAACAGATAAAAAGCCAAAGTAGTTGCTCTCAACTTCTCTTTTTCAGTATCAGTTCCTGTAAAGTAAAGTAACAAAGGAGGTCCGGGCATACCGATACTCGTCGTTAAAAGTCCTGATAATCCACCAACTACGAAATCTCTAAACGGTGTTGATCTAACTTTAACATTGCATATTAGCAATAATGTTAATAGTAAGAGTAGGATGCTAATTGTTAATTTAAAAGTGTTTATGTTAACGGAAATGAAGATTAAAATTCCAAAAGGTACACCGGCTATACTTCCAAAAATAAACCGTTTCAGTAAAATAAAATCAACGTCCATTCTTATTTTCCAAATGAGTGATATGGAAATAATTAATGATAAAATAATGTTTATTTGTATAGCTTCTTGCGGTAGAAATAACATGAGTAAGAAAGGTGTTGCCATTATAGAAAAGCCAAAACCTGTACTGGCTTGCAAAACAGAAGCCACCAATATTATACATATGAAAATTAATATAATCTCCAAAATAGCCCTCCTATTTAATCAAATTCAATACATATTTTATTACTACGAAAATCGAATGTAGCTGTTTGGAGCCTATAGAATAAGTGCAATCTTTCACAATCTTACTTTTATTTTAACATAAATATTTGATTTCCTCTCAAATGGTGTTCAAGTAAAGGGCCTTTTCATGAAATGACTTGTATTTTATTTAATTTGATTGTTATATAACGATAACAAATGAGAGTAAATAAAAATTAGCAGTGAGCTATATAGTATCGGTAGGATCTTCACTAAGCTTCCCGCGATAAAATAAGAAAAGCCATATAAAACTAACAAAAATACAACATATAGCTAACAGGCAACCAATTACTTGCGGAGAAAGGGTTTCTAAAAGCCAGCCTGTAATAAACATAGATAGCTGAATGAGAGAACCATATATGGAATAATGAAAGGAAAAAACTTTACCAATCATGTTTTCTTCGGTATACATTTGTAATAAGGTTGTGTCTAAAGGGACGATAATGCCCCCTACGATACGCATGCAGAGTAAAGTAATAATACCGATAATAAGCTGGTTGGATAGAACGAATCCGAGAAAGAAAAATCCTTGTAGTAAGTACGCCAAGCCAAATGCTTTTTTCATTGTCTCCTTATTTTTACATACATATAGATTAACGAATAGACTACCAATAATAAGACCTAATCCTTGAACAGTATATAAAATTCCAATATTAGCATGGAAGATCCTTTCGGCATAAATTGTTAAAAGAAGTTGATAAGCACCACCAATAATCCCCCATGAAACTCCGACAAGAATTAATGCTAATATAATTTTTTCTGTAATATGTACGTGTATCCATCTTTTATATCCACAAAAAATGACTTTTTTATGTTAAATTTTTTGTGAGAAGGGATATTCAACTTATAAATGATTAAAGCGGAAACAAAGTATGATAGGCTATTAATGATAAAAGCGATTTCTATACTTAAAGCCTGGGCGATAATCCCACCTAATGAGGCGCCCATAATTGACATAAAGCCATTAACTGTACTAGAAAGTGTATTTGCAGTTACTAAATGTTTTTGCCTAATAATCATTTTTAAAGTTGATTGTTTAGCAGGCTCAAATAAGCAAGAGAGGACCGACAAACATATATTAGCTACGAAAATAATTTCAATCTTATAGGTTGCTAATAAGTAAGTGAGTACAATAACTCCTCTTAAAACATCGGTGGAAATCATAATCTTCTTTGTTGGAAATCGATCCACAAACCCTCCAATAAAAGGACTAAGAAGAAGTTGAGGTAACCCTTTACTCATAAAAGTTAGTGCGATAATAAACGGAGATTCTGTTACGCTATAAACGAATGTTAATAAAGCTACAGTATGAAACCAATCTCCCAGTACACTTAATGTTTGGCCATAAAACAGCTTTCTAAAGTTTGTATTTGTTTTAAGCAGTGTGGAATAAGAAACTGACATAAAAGATTAATCCTTATGTATTAATGATGCTTGAACTTGTCTTTTCCATTCACTTAAATACATGTTCTCTGCTGCAGAAAGTTCAACAGGTAATTGTGCAATCAATTCTAAACTATTTCCATCAGGATCGTTAAAGTATACGGAGGCGTGTGCCAATTCTGGAAAAACGATCGGTTCAATTGGCTCCATTCCAAAGTCTTTTCTTGCTGAAATTCCTTTTTGACTTAGCCAATGTATTGCATTTTCTAAATCAAGCAAGCTTACTTGGAAGGCAATATGTCGCAAAGATGGGTGATAAGTAACTTTGTATTCTGTTCCTTCCCAAAGTCCGAGCCAACTCTCATTTTCTTTAATCCAAAAGAAAGCAATATCGTCACCTCTTGTATATAATTTTAGCCCTAGTGATTCATAAAAAGGTATTGATACTTCTAAGTTACGGACGGGTAAATGTGCCTCATAAAGACCTTTAATCATTGTAATCCCCCTTAGTAAAAATGTTTCTTATTTCATAGTAAACGATATTTTGTTAGATCAAATCAGAAATAAGAGGGATATAAATTCATACGAAAGTATGAAAAAACAGCTCAAATATGAGCTGTTTTCGTATAGTTTTTAGTTCATTTAGTAAGGATAGGATGATTAATATCCGTATCCGCCGCCACCCCAGCAGCTACATCCGATAATGATTAGAAGGATGAATAGTACGATAAGCAAAGCAAATCCACCGCCGAAACCAGCACAACTACCACCATAGCTCATGTGTTTTCCTCCTTTTTGTAAATTAATCTATATAATTCATGGACTACTATATACAATATGTTTTTCATGTGGAAAAGGAGCCAGTCTGTATTTGAATTAGACAAATGTCTGTGTGATTCAGGTTTTTCTATATTACATGTGCGGGAAATCTTACTAAATAAAGCGTTTACGGATTAAGAGTATGTTAAAAACGTAAAAATTGTAAAAAAAACCATTTTTATATTTTTTTATGAGGGAATATGTACTATAATTTTACAAGTAATATTATGGGAAAAGGGAGTTTTAGTTTAGAGATGGAGATGGGACGATTACAAAATAAAATAGAAAACAAAAAGAAAGAGTTAATTCAACTTGTTGCGAGACACGGATTGGATCATGATAAAGTTTTGTTATTTAGCCGAGATTTAGATATACTAATTAATAAGTTTATGAATGTAAAAGATAAGGTCCATAAATGAATAATTTATAGTTTTTTATATTAAGATATTAAACGAAAGAAAGGGGAGAAACGTTATTGGAACATTTACAAGATGAGCTTTATAAGCAAATAAAAGAAGAAAAAGGTACTGTTACAGTTTTCTTAAAGAGTGGTGTGAGAATAGTCGGAGAAGTTGCTGGCGTAGACAAATTTACAGTTTTAATGTTAGTAGATGGAAAGCAACAGCTGATTTACAAGCAGGCAGTATCAACAATAATGAAATAAGACACTCTAGTAGAGTGTCTTATTTCATTATTTCTTACAAGCTTCAACGTCAATGCCAGCAGCTAATAACTTCTTTTCTCCATCTTGTTCAATAAGTTTTTGTAATTTAGATAGGAAAGAGTCAAAGTTTGTATGTTTTGCGACTTGGAATGTCATTTTATGTTCAATTGGTAGCCACGTATTAATGTCAGCCTCGTTATGCTGAATTTTTACTTCCAATTTATCAAGCGCATTAGCAACTTTTGCTTCGTACGTTTCTTTCGCTTCAAACTCCATCCATAAATCATATAATTCCTCACCGAGAGAACCTGTTAATGTTTGTTTAATATTTAAAATTGCTTCAAGTTCATTTTTTTGTTTTTGTAATTGTAATTCGTGACTATTCATTGTATCAAAAGCAGGGATATCGCCAGCTTCAGCTTCGACTAGGTCGTGAATAATAACCATTTTAAGTAATTTTTCAATATTTACTTTTTGATCTAAATAAGGCTCAACTAAAATGGCCATTAGAGACATGCGCCATGTATGTTCGGCAACACTTTCTTGGCGTCCGTTAGAAAGCCAGCTATGTCGCATTTCGTATTTTAGTTTTTCTGCTAATGCAATGACTTGTAAAATGTTATGTTCCATCGTGATCCTCCTCTTATTTCCATACCATAATTCTAATATGGAAATGAAATGTGTCAATTTTATGAGTATATTGCGATAAATAGATGATAAGCGTATAATGAACGTTATATGTGAAAACGCATTATTAAAATAAAAAAATGTTTTATAAAAATGAAAAGGAAAGGGCAGGAATATGGGAGACGAAAAACAAGTATTTGCTAGACCAGAAAGAAAAAAAAGGAAGTTTGATATTTCTAGTCCAATGGGCATTATAGTAGGCTTCGCTATTGTAATAGCGGCGATCGTACTTAGTGGCGGTGGAATAAAAGCTTTTAAAAACTTCTTAGATATTCCATCTATTTTAATTGTCATAGGGGGAACGGCAGCGACAATTGTTGTGGCGTATCGATTTGGAGAAATAAAAAAATATACGAAAAGTATTTTTACTGTTTTACATAGAAGAGAAGAAGATTTAGAACAGTTAACGGATTTGTTCGTTGATTTTTCGAAAAAGTCTAAAAAGAACGGTTTGCTTTCTTTAGAAGTTGATGGAGAACAAGTAGACAACCCTTTTATTCAAAAGGGGATTCGTTTAATGTTAAGTGGCTACGATGAAGATGAATTAAAAGAAGTGTTAATGAAAGATATAGAAACAGAAGTGTATGAGCTAAGAAAAGGGGCAACATTATTAGATAAAATTGGTGATTTCGCTCCAGCTTGGGGTATGATAGGGACTTTAATTGGTCTTATCATTATGCTTCAAAATTTGCAAGATACATCACAAATTGGTACAGGAATGGCAGTGGCGATGCTAACGACATTATATGGATCAGTACTTGCGAATATGATTGCAATACCTCTTGCGGAAAAGGTGTATCGTGGTATTGAGGATTTATATACAGAGAAGAAGTTTGTAATTGAAGCAATTTCAGAATTGTATCGTGGGCAAATTCCTTCTAAATTAAAGTTGAAACTTGATACGTATGTGTACGAAACAAAGATAAAAAAAGAAAAACGAGCAGCCTAATATTTCAAGGAGTGGTATGATGATAAAACGACCGCAAAAGGGATCGCCTCGTTGGATGACGACTTTTACAGATTTAACGATGTTATTATTAACTTTCTTTGTATTACTAGTTGCTACATCAAAGCAGGATGCAGTAAAATTGTCAAAGATGCTTGAAAAGTTTAGCGATGCGGAGCAAGTAGATGCAAAAGTAATGGAAAATACAATACCAGATATAACACATGAAAAAAATGATGAAAAAATGATCTCAAAAAAGAGAATGGATGAATTATATAAAAAGTTAAAAGCATATGTAGATAATAACGGTATTAGTCAAGTGAATGTATATCGAGAAGATACAGGGGTAAGTGTCGTTATCGTAGATAATTTAATATTTGATACGGGTGATGCGAACGTTAAACCAGAAGCAAAAGAGATAATGAGTCAATTAGTCGGATTTTTCCAATCAGTACCAAATCCAATCGTTGTGGAAGGACATACAGATAGTAGACCTATTCATAATGAGAAATTCCCTTCTAACTGGGAATTATCTTCAGCACGAGCAGCTAATATGATTCACCACTTAATCGAAGTGTATAATGTGGACGATAAGAGGTTAGCTGCGGTAGGATATGCAGACACAAAGCCAGTTGTACCAAATGATTCACCGCAAAACTGGGAGAAAAATCGTCGCGTTGTTATTTATATAAAAGAATAGTATATTGTTATTTTAATAATAAAATAATAAAAATACGAAAATTCTTTTAAAAAAATATTAAATTTTATCATTTTATTTTGTATAATGAGTGAGAATGATAAGGTGAAATATTAAGATATATTTATACATAGAAGGAGAGAATCAAAAAGAATGGCACATAAAATTTTAGTTGTAGACGATGCGATGTTCATGCGAACGATGATTAAAAACTTATTAAAAAGTAATTCTGAATTTGAAATTATCGGTGAGGCGGAGAATGGAGTAGAAGCAATTCAAAAGTATAAAGAACTTCAACCTGATATTGTAACATTAGATATTACTATGCCAGAAATGGACGGACTTGAAGCATTAAAAGAAATCATTAAAATTGATTCAAGTGCAAAGGTTGTTATTTGTTCGGCAATGGGACAACAAGGTATGGTATTAGATGCAATTAAGGGTGGGGCGAAAGACTTTATTGTAAAACCATTCCAAGCGGATCGTGTTATCGAAGCTTTAACAAAAGTAGCAAATAGCTAATATAAAAGGGGTGCCACAAGGAATCAAAACAGTGATAGAGGATACACGTGTGGCCCCCTTTTTTCTCGTTTTAAAACACTAAATTGTTATACATAAATGAAATGTTTGTTAGACAGGTAGGGGATTAAAATGCAAACAGATCTATTGAATATATTTTTTGAGGAATCAGAAGAACATTTACAATCGCTAAATGAAAATGTGCTAACTTTAGAACAAAATCCAGCTGATATGGATGTTGTAGGAGAAATATTCCGCTCAGCCCATACATTTAAAGGTATGTCTGCAAGTATGGAATTTGCGGAAATGGCGGATTTAACGCATAAGATGGAAAATGTGTTAGATGAAATCCGTCATGGGAATATCGTGGTCAATGCGGATATTATTGATGTGATTTTTGAGTGCATTGATAATTTAGAGAAGATGGTTGCAGATGTACAACAAGGCGGAATGGGTAATATTGATGTAGTTTCTACTAAACAGAAATTAGAAGCATTATTGCACGGTAATGTAGTAACGCCTACACAACATATAGAGCAAGATCATATAGGTAACGATGGTGGAGTTTCGCATGAAGTACATATAACGGTAGAACAGCAAGCTATTTTAAAAGCAGTACGTGCCATTATGTGTATGGAAGCATTGCAAAATGTAGGTAATATACAAAAAACTGTTCCGAGTATTGAAGAAATTGAAGCGGATGCTTTCGGATTTGAGTTCACAGTATTTATGGATACTGATTATAATGTAGAAGAATTGAAACAAGTAGTGCTTCATATTTCTGAAATTGAGAAAGTAGAAGTGAAGCAAGGACATACATCACAAGAAGCTGTGCAAATAGAGAAAATGATACAATCTTCTGCAGTTGCGCAGGTTGTATCACCTGTAGAAGCACCGAAACAACCAGCTAATACTACACCAGCTAAAAGCACAGTAAAAACGAAAAATGCTAAAGTGGAGAATCGCTCCATTCGTGTTCAATTAGAGAAAATCGAAACATTAATGAATATGTTTGAAGAAAGTGTAATTGAGCGTGGGCGCATTGATGAATTGGCACAAACGATTCAAAACAAGGAATTAATTGAGCATTTAAATCGATTAGGAGATATTTCAAAAGATATTCAAAATGTACTTTTAAACATGCGCATGGTTCCAATTGAAACGGTCTTCAATCGTTTCCCACGTATGGTACGAATGTTAGCGAAAGATTTAGGTAAAAAAATCGATTTACAAATTACAGGAGAAACTACTGAAGTTGATAAAATTGTAATTGATGAAATCGGTGATCCGCTTGTTCATTTAATTCGAAATGCAATTGATCACGGTGTTGAGACTGTTGAAAAACGACGTGATGCAGGTAAAAATGAGACAGGAACGATTAAATTAGAGGCGTTTCATAGTGGAAATCATGTCGTTATTCAAATTACGGATGATGGAAACGGTATTAATAAAGGGAAAGTATTAGAAAAAGCGATTAAAAATGGTGTTGTAACAGAAGCAGATGCGAATAGATTAACAGATCGTGAAGTGTTTGATCTTATATTCCAACCAGGATTTAGTACAGCTGAAGTTGTATCGGATCTTTCTGGGCGTGGTGTTGGATTAGATGTTGTAAAACATACGATTCATAGTTTAGGTGGACATTTAATTATTGATTCTGAGGAAGGAAAGGGAAGTACATTCAGAATTGAACTTCCGTTAACTTTGTCTATTATTCAATCTATGCTTGTTCAAACGAACGATAAGCGTTATGCTTTACCTCTTGGAAATATTGTGGAAGCAATTCGAATTAAGAGAGAAGACATCCAATCCTTACAAGGAAAAGATGTGTTAAATTATCGTAACCAAATTATTGAAGTGAAACATTTAAGTACAGTATTTGGTGAAAAAACAGTAGATGAGGCGTTTGCGTCATATGATGGTCAAATGGTTCCTGTGTTAATTGTTCGTAATACACATCGTAGCTATGGGCTTATTGTAAACACAATTATCGGTCAAAGAGAAATCGTCTTAAAGTCATTAGGTGACTTCTTTGCAGAGAGTTCTAACTATTTCTCTGGTGCGACGATTCTCGGTGATGGACGAGTGGTCCTCATTTTAAACCCAGAAGGTTTATAATAGGAATGAAGGAAAGCTCCCCACTTGTATACAATTGGGGAGCTTTTTGGTTAATTATTATGAATGTATAAAAATAATTATATAACTGGAAATAAATACAGCGTAACGATTTGTATAATCAGTTTGTTAAAATATAATGAGTGTAATAAATTGAGAGTTTATCCTGCTAGTTGCGGGTTAATAATCAGTGAGGAATGGATAGAAGTCCCACTGATTAAAGTGTCACTTTATATCATTAGATAGAAAAACAGAAATGAGGAGGCAGGGAAAATGCCTGAGCAACACACAAACGGGGAAACGAGCACAATTGTGCTAGAAAAAGAAAATGAGCATTTAACACCTCAAGAATGCGATATTCTTGGCGAAATCGCAAATATATCATTTGGTTCAGCTTCGACTGTATTATCAACAATTTTAAATAGGCAAGTAAACATTACTGCTCCTCGTGTAGAATTGGTAGATTTATATGATACAAGTGATGTTGAAGTTCCACATGTTGTGTTAAATATTCATTTTACAAAAGGATTAGATATGGAAAACCTTCTTGTTCTTAAGCAAGATGTTGCATTATCAATTGCTGATTTAATGATGATGGGGACAGGTGAAGTGGAAGAAGGAAAAGAACTTGGTGAATTAGAGCTAAGTGCTGTACAAGAAGCGATGAATCAAATGATGGGATTCGCAGCTACATCTATGTCGGAATTCTTCCAAGATACAGTAGATATGTCTCCGCCGACAATTAAAGTCGTAAAGCTATCAGAAGAGATGGAGAAAATCTCTGAAATAACTGGAAATAACACAATAGTTAAAGTATCGTTCGATCTAAAAATAGATAATCTTGTAAACTCTAAACTTGTACAAATTGTTTCGGTGGAACATGCGAAACGAATGATAAATAAATTACTACAATTATCTGGTGAAGTAGAAGAAAGAGATGAACCGGCGGAACTGGTTGAAACTGAGATTGTAGAGGAACATGTTGAAAAAGAGCATTTAACACAAGAAGAGAAAGATGTACTCGGTGAAATTGCGAACATTTCAATCGGTTCAGCTTCAACGGTATTATCAACGCTTTTAAATCAGCCAGTCACGATTAGTACACCAAATGTAGAGGCGATTAATGTTCGTCATTATGATGGAGTACCAGTGCCATTTGTCATTTTAAATGTCGACTTTGTTGAAGGGCTAAAGAATGAGAACGTATTCGTATTTACGAAAGATGTTGCCTTAACAATGGTAGATTTAATGATGATGGGAACAGGGGAAGTTGATCCGGAAAAAGAGCTTAGTGAATTAGAACTAAGCGGTATTAAAGAGATCATGAACCAAATGATGGGGCATGCTGCAACAGCGATGTCGGAAATGTTTCAAGAAAAAATGGACATGACGCCGCCAAATGTCAAATTTGTAACGTTAAAAGAAGAAATGGAATACTTGGGAGAGTCAATGGAAGTGGACGAACTCGTTCAAATTACGTTCAATCTTGAAATTGGCGATCTTCTTCAATCGAAAATGTATCAAATTTTACCCATTTCCGAAGCGAAAGAAATGGTAAGAAGACTTCTGTATCCAATGGTGGAGGAGCAAGAAGAGATTATCCCGGAAGAAATTGAAGAGGAAGAAATTGCGGCACCAGTTGTACAACCTATTGAATTTAAAGAAGTAAAACAGATTGAACCAGTATATATGGATACATCCATTCTACAAAATGTAGAAATGAACGTAAAATTTGTATTTGGAAGTACTGTGAAAACCATTCAAGATATATTAAGTTTACAAGAAAATGAAGCGGTTGTACTAGATGAAGATATTGATGAACCGATTCGAATTTATGTGAATGATGTATTAGTGGCATATGGTGAACTTGTAAATGTAGATGGTTTTTTCGGAGTAAAAGTGACGAAATCGCTATAAGGCGTTGAAATAGGAGTTTGAACGAGTAGATGAAAAACGTAAAGTTTTTTCTAATGAGTTGGCTATGTATACATGTGTGCTTGTTCTTCCCCCTGCAAAGTCAGGCGGAAGAACAAATTGAGCCAGAGCAAAAAATAAATAAATTGGAAGTAATAGAAGAAAATAAGAAACTTCAAGAACAGCCAGAGCAAGTAGAAATAAATCAAGGTGAAGATGAACAAAAAGAAGTGACGAATGAACAAAAGAGCGAAAGAAAGATAGAAACGGATCAAGGTGTTATTACAGTAAATAAGCCAGAGCTAAAAGTTGGCGAAGAAATGCGGATTACTGTAGAACCAAACGAGAAAGACATTCAAAGTATGAAAGGTATATTGCAGTTACAAAGAAATGGCGAGCAGTATGCACAAGAAAGAATGCTATCTTTTGAGTATGATGAAGAAACGAAGCGATGGATTGCTAACTATAAAGTCGAGAGTTTTGATTTACAAGGTGATTGGAATCTTCATCTCGTTCAAAGTTACAAAGAAAATGAGAAGGAAGAGCTCATAGAAAATGAAGTGAAAGTCCCGCTCGTTCGTATTGGAAATGAAACACCAACTATAGATAAAGAATTGCCGAAGTTACATAAAGTTACTATTGATGAAGCAAAAGAGAACTTAATTGAACGGAAACAGGGAGATTCTATACATATACGAGTGAAAGCTGTCGATGTAGAATCCGCTGTGAAAGAAGTGCGCGTTACATTAAAAGGAAAAGATGATAAAGAAATTCCCTTTTTATTAGACTACAACAAGCGTGACATGGATTGGCAAAAAGTATTTGAAATAACTGATGCCTTGCCAAATGGACAATATAAACTATTTGTAGAAATAGTGGATGCTGCAGGCAATAAACTTGTTGCGGAAAGTGAGTATATCGTTTCTGTTTTGGGACAAAAAATGGAAGATGATAAGAAAACAGAAGAGCAAGAGAATGAAAATAAAGTAGAAGATAAGAAAGAAATTAGTAAGCAAGAAGATTCGAAAGTAGAGATCGTGCTTCCAGAAGAAAAACTTCCAGTTGTTCAAATTCCGAAGCAAGACGAGAAAGTAAATGAGTTTATACAAGAAACATTGAAAGAGAAAGAGGAATTCCCTCACGTTATAAAAGATCCATTGGCAGATAATAAGGAAGTAAGTAATGTAAAGGCTCAAAAAGAGAAAACAGGTAAAAATGACAAGCAAGACGTTTCGAAAAAGAAAGCAGAGCCAGAAGATAAGAAAGAAGAAAGAAGTGAACAAGGAGTACAAGCTTCTAATGTGTTTACTATTATGTCAGGTTTATTTGTACTATTTTTAGTTTTAAAGAGTAATAAAGAATGGGGCTAATTATTTCGTAGTAGTGGAGGCATTTAAATGGAAATTAACCGTACGACAGTTGAAAATAAGACGCTACAACCATTAAAACAGCCTGCAGCTATTTCGGAACATGAAATTCAAAAAGAACGAAAGCATAGTAATTTAGTGTTTAGTGGGCAGTCTAAAATCATTTCGAAAAATAATGAAATAGGCATTTTACTTGCAAGTTTAGGCGACGGGAAAATTATGAAGGAAATACTTTCTAAAGAGATGGATACAGTGTTACAACTCTTTAAAAAGTTACATACGTTATCTGGAGAAGGTAAGCAAACAGAAAAAATATTTGAACAAGTAATTAGAAGTTTACAAGGACTTGCTAAGCAGGCGCATATAAAAGATCTTCCTTTATTAGATGGAACATATGATTTCGCTGAAGTACAACTATCATTTGGTAGAAAGGTACATATTCCGTTATTAGATGTAAGTGCACTTATCTCTAGAGTGGAGAGCGATTCTTCAGAAGGAAATATAAATTTAATGGTAACGGTTATTACTGCTTATATAACGAAGTTGTCTAACGAAACCATTTTAATTAGCGTTACAGACCGCACGGCAAAAGATCGGGATGTCAGTGTATGGAGAGCGCTCGCAGAAATGAATATGACACAATTGTCACAGGCGTTGAAACATACAATGCAAGAACATAAATGGTCTATGACGTTTCTGTTTCTCTTTATATGGATTGTTGGTATCATTTTAATTCGAGTTATATAAAAAGGTCGTCACTTCAATGTGACGACCTTTTTAATCCCGTAAAAGCCCGATTGGTATGGGCTGATTAAAGTTTCACTTTATATTTTTTCATAGAAGAATGTATCGAACCGCTGAAGGTTGTAACGTTCGGGTGTTAAAATTTGTTCTGTACTACCAACAAATAGTACACCGCCTTTTCGTAAAGAACGACTAAACTTTTCATAAAGCTTTACTCTTGCTTCTTCTGTAAAGTAAATCATTACATTACGACATATAATTAAATCATAATTTGTATCGAATGACTGCATTAAGAGGTCATGTTGTTTGAACGAAACGTTTTGCTTAATGTTTTGATGCAATGAATATGTATCATTCTCTTTTGTGAAATGACGCTCTTTCAAATCGATAGGTAATTCTTTTAAAGAACGTTCTGTATATTGACCGCGTTTCGCAGTTTCTAAAATATGAAAATCAAGATCCGTTGCTTGAATTTCATAGCGAAATGGAGATAGATGTTTTGATAAAATTAAAGAGAGTGTATATGGTTCTTCACCGGCAGCGCAAGCAGCACTCCATATTTTTAATTTCCCATTATTTTGTTCAAGTAATTTTGGCAGTGCTTTCGTCTCTAACGTTTGCCAGCGTTCTTTATTTCTGAAAAATTCTGAAACGTTAATTGTAATATAGTCTATAAAACTTAAAAATAAATTTTGATCGGTACGTAAATGATTTAAGAAATTTACGTAGTTGTCAAATCCTTTTCTTGAAATGAAAGCATCGATTCTACGGCGCATTCTATCTTGTTTATACGAAGCGATATCCATATTGAATTGTTGTTTAAAACTCGCGATAAAATGATCATAATCTTGTTCAATTATCATATTTACAATGGGCACAATAATGATATTGTGCCTCCCCCTTTACATCATACGAATTTTTTGTTCAAAGCTTTTTTTCATCTGTTTTTCATGTAAACCTGGTAAATCATAAATAACAGCATCAATACCCGCTTCTTTTGCAACGTCAATGGGAATGACAGATGTATGTTTGTCCCCGTTATAAAAACAGAGAACTAAATCGGTATCTTCAATAATTTGTTTTACAAAAAACATAAAATCTGATCGATAAATGGAGTCGGAAGGATGATCAAAAGCAACATACTCGGCTCCGTGTTTTTTTAAGTAATGAACGACTTCTTGAAATTCATCTGTTAATGCTTGTAACGGTTGTAGCGTGTAAAGGCATAAATTTTGAGCGAGTCTTTCGTTTTCGATGAAAAAACGAAGAACTTCATTTTCGATAGATTTATAACATAATATGTAAATTTTATGTTTGTGAGCATAGTCAGTTAAAAATTTTTTAATTTCATCTTGATCTAATGCCGTTAATTGATTTGAACCACAAAGAAAAATATTCATAGAATTGTGCCACCTCATGCTAAATTGTAACATATCTTTTATAAAAAATAACTGCAAAATATTACTGTTCAGAGTATAATTATAAATAACTGGATTTTACGATTAAGTTTAGGAAGAAATAAAAAAATAAATAGGTGATATATATGCTACGTTCTATCTCGCATAATCCAATTTTATCGCATATACCGCCTGCTACTCAAATGCCGAAAGAAGCAAATGTCAGGACAGGACTTGCATTTTCGGATAATTTGCATGCAGATCCGAAAAAAGATAAATTGCTAGAACAAATGGAAGCGTTTGTCGATAATATTGGAGAAATAAAAGAGAAAATTGAAATGGAATTAACGCTTGATAATGTCATGGAATACAAAAATACAGTGAAATCATTTTTGAATTTTTACGTAGATAATGTATTGCAATATAAAGACGTTATGTCTCGTCATCCGCGTTATGGATATTCACAGAAAATGACGATTGTGAAACAAGCAGAAATGGGATTAAATGAATTAGAAGATGTGATGAACTTAATTAATACAAAAACTGGACATTTAGAAATGTTAAATCAAATTGGAGAAATCCACGGTTTAATTGTAAATTTAGTCTTGTAAAAGGAAGGAAGCTATATGTACATACAATTATATGAGAAGCTCGTTATTATTCAAAAAGCATATGAAAACATTCAAACGCTTGGAGAACAAATATATGAGAATTTAAAACATAAAAATGTAAATGCAGTTCAAAAGTTGCAAGTAGAGCAATTGCAGTACGTTGATGGTTTAAAAGGATTATCGAGCGCATTTGAAGAAATGGTTGTTCAGTTTTGTAAAGAAAAGGGCGTTGAACCATCTCGCGTGAGTGCATTATTTTCGTATTTTTCCCATGAAGAAATTGAAAAAATGGAAAAAACACAAAAAAACGTAGTTGAATTAGAAGAGAATGTAAAAATGATTCTTTTAAAAAATCAATATTACTTAAACGTACTATTAAAAACTACAGAAAGCATTGTGGATTCCGTTTCTGAATATAATTTGGAGCGAAACAATAATTCGCAAATCTTTATGAATGAACTATTGTAAAGGAGAAGTGAAGCTTTATGAGATTATCTGATTATAATACACCGCTGTCGGGTATGTTAGCGGCTCAAATGGGGTTACAAACAACGAAACAAAACTTGTCTAACATTCATACACCGGGTTATGTACGTCAAATGGTGAATTACGGATCTGTTGGAGCAAGCAATGGTCATACGCCAGAACAGAGAATTGGTTACGGTGTACAAACGTTAGGTGTCGATCGTATTACTGATGAAGTGAAGACGAAACAGTTTAATGATCAATTATCGCAACTCTCTTACTATAACTACATGAATTCAACGTTATCACGAGTAGAATCTATGGTTGGGACGACAGGAAAGAATTCGTTATCTAGTTTAATGGACGGCTTCTTTAATGCTTTTCGTGAAGTGGCAAAAAATCCAGAACAACCAAATTACTACGATACATTAATTTCTGAAACTGGGAAGTTCACAAGCCAAGTAAATCGTCTTGCGAAAAATTTAGATACAGTGGAAGCACAGACGACAGAAGATATTGAAGCACATGTTAATGAATTTAATCGTCTTGCTGCTAGTTTAGCAGAAGCGAATAAAAAAATTGGACAAGCAGGCACACAAGTACCGAATCAACTGTTAGACGAACGAGATCGCATCGTTACAGAGATGTCTAAGTATGCCAATATAGAAGTATCTTATGAATCTATGAATCCTAATATTGCAAGCGTTAGAATGAATGGTGTTTTAACAGTAAATGGACAAGATACATATCCACTTCAATTAAATAAAGAAAAAGACCCAATGTCAGTTGAGATTTACGGTTCAGAAATCTCTGTAACTAGCGGAGCAATAAAATCAGCGATTGATACGAAAGCGAAGATTGTTGAATATAAAAAAAACCTTGAAGGTTTAATGAGTTCAGTGAAAAATCAAGTGAATACAGTGATGGGAAAAGATTTCTTCGTTGGCGATTATGCGAAAGATATGAAATTAAATCCAGAGTTTGCAAAAGACATTTCGAAAATGAAAATATCTGCTGAAACAGCAAATAAACTAGCAGCAATTACAGATGGCGATTATAAAGAAGGCCTTTCTAATAAACAAGCATTAGACCAATTCATAGTAGGTGTAGCTTCTGATAAAAGTGCAGTGAATGCTTATCAAAAAATTCATGGAGACTTATTAGAAGGTATTCAGCAAGAGAAGATGAGCGTCGAAGGGGTAAATATGGAAGAGGAAATGGTAAATTTAATGGCCTTCCAAAAATATTTCGTGGCGAACTCTAAAGCGATTACTACGATGAATGAAGTGTTTGATAGTCTATTTTCGATTATTAGATAATGTGAATTAGAAAAGAAATCCCCTCTTTTTTATGGTTAGAAAGAGGACCTACGGATGGTAGAGGCGTTCAATGCCTATCATTGGCCCAATCGATGTGAGACTAGAAATATAAAATAGTTGTAGGTTAAGTGAGTTAAGAGGATAGCGATAGGAAGCTGTGGATTCTTCTTAACGCCAATTCAAATATAGATAAAGGAGAAGAGAGAGATGAGAGTATCTACATTTCAAAATGCAAGCTGGGCAAAGAATCAGTTAATGGATTTGAACGTGCAACAGCAATATCACCGAAATCAAGTAACTTCGGGGAAGAAAAACCTTCTTATGAGTGAAGACCCACTTGCAGCAAGTAAATCATTTGCGATTCAACATTCATTGGCAAATATGGAACAAATGCAAAAAGATATAGCGGATTCGAAAAATGTGTTAACACAAACTGAAAATACTTTACAAGGTGTTTTGAAATCTTTAACAAGAGCAGAGCAATTAACAGTACAAGCATTAAATGGAACAAATAGTGAAAAAGAATTGAAGGCTATTGGTGTAGAAATTGATCAAATTTTAAAACAAGTTGTATATTTAGCGAATACGAAAGAGCAAGGCCGTTATATTTTCGGTGGTGATAGTGCAGAGAAGCCACCGTTTACAGAAGATGGTACATACCAAGGTGGAAAAAATGATGTGAACTGGCAACTAAATGACGGTTATGAATTCAAAGCGTTCCGTAACGGAGAAGCATTATTATCCCCAGTTATAAAAACGTTAAAACAGATGAGTGAAGCGATGCAAAACGGTGACCAAAAAGCGTTAAAACCGTTATTAGAAGGAAATAAGCAAAACTTAGATGGCATCATTAATCGTACAACTGAAGTTGGTTCGACAATGAACACAATGGAGACGTTTAAAACAATTTTAAGCGAGCAAAATGTAGCACTTCAAGAAAACCGTAAAGAAATTGAGGATGTTGATTTAGCTGTCGCAATTTCTGATTTAGCTTATATAAACGCAACGTACGAAGCAACATTAAAAGCTGTTAGTACGATGAGTAAAACGAGTATTTTAGATTACATGTAAATGATAAGGAGTGAAAAATATGGCAGGGACAATATCTAATTATGGTGACAGACAGCAAATATGGAATTTAGGAAATAACATGATAGATACAAAGAAGTTAGTAGATTTAGAGTTACAAGCATTGGAAATGAAAAAATCACCATATACTACACAAAAACAAACGTTAACAAATGAAAACAAAGTGTATGCGAGCATGAAAAAAGAGTTTGCAAATTTTGTGCAAGTATTCAAAGATTTAAACACATTTAAAGGTGATGAAAAGAAAACAACCCTATCCAAAGATGGTTTTATGATAGCACAGGCGGATGCTGCTGCAATTCCTGGAACATACACAATTACAGTAGAGCGAGTAGCAGAAAGGCATCAAATAACTACAGCTCCACTTACTCCCCCAAAAACTCCTGAAGGTACGGAGCAAAAATTCAGTTTAGATTTAAAGCTTGGAGTAGATGATGTATTTCATATAAATGGAAAAGAAGTTAAAATTTCAGAAGATATGACGTATAAAGATCTTGTCAATAAAATTAATAATGGAAATTATGGTGTATCCGTATACACATTAGGGGATCAACTATTTTTCACATCTACTATTGCAGGAAAAGAGGGAGAGCTGAAATTAACGGATGGTGCCAATGGCTTTTTACAAAATATAGGACTGGTTACTTCTGCGAAAAATACGGATGGAACGAATGCTATTGCACATCAAGTGACAGGGGCAGTAAATGCAGAATATACAATAAATGGAATTAAAGGAACTAGTAAAACGAATAAGATTGATACAATTCCAGGATTAACTATTAACTTAGAAAAGGTAACTACAGAGCCAATTAAATTAACTATCGAAGATTCAGATATAAAAAATTCGATAGATTTAATCAAAAAAATGAAAGATGAGTATAATAACGCTGTTAAAAGCTTAGATTTGTTTTCTGGTGAAAATGGAGTAATGCAAGGGAATAATGTTTCATTTGCTATAAGTAATGCAATGACAAGCATTTTTAGATTTTCCCAAGATGATAAGTATTTATTTTCTTTTGGAATTCAAATTGATAAAACAGGAAATATGACTCTTGATGAAGAGAAATTGAAAATAGCTTTTAAAGAGAATCCAGAATCAACAAAACAATTTTTCTTTGGTTTTAATGGCATTGGTCATGATATAGATAAAAAGCTCGAGGGAATCTTTGGAGATGAAGGGATTATTGGAAAACGCTCTAAAAGTATTGAAAAGCAAGTAACTGATTTAGAGAGAAAAATTCAAGATATTGATACAATTAATAAGAAAAAACAAGAATCAATTATTGATAAATATGCAAAGTTGGAAAGCCAGCTAGCATTGCTTGATAGTCAGCTGCAGACAATCAAAGCAATGACAAAAACAAAAAGTGATGATTAATGAAAGCTGAGGAAGTGATTATATGCAAGCATGGCAACGTTATATGCAAAACGATATTATGACGAGTAATCCGATTAAAAATACAATATTTATTTATGAAAGATGTATCGTAGAGTTTCGTAAATTAGAAGAACTTTTAAGTACATTTAAACTTCAAGAAGGAGACGACCTTCTTGAAAAGTTAGAACGTATATTTGAAGAGCTGAAGCTTCAATTAAATCCTGATATTTCGAAAGATTTATATGACAGTCTATTCGGTTTATACGATTGGATTAGCATTCAAATTCAAACGATGAAAGTAACGCGCGAAGCAAAAGACATTGATGCGATTGTACATGTGTTACAAGATTTAATAGACGGTTACCGTGGAGCGCTCGAAAATGAACAATGATATTTATCGAACGTTTGTCAGTTGTTTTAATGGAATCGGTGAATTGCAGGTTTCAGATGAAGAATTTGCTGAGAAAAGTGAGATGTTAAATCGTTGGATGATGACATTGGATGAAGAAACGCGCACGCAAGTTGCAATGGAAGTTACCCCGTGGATTATTAAGGCAGCGCAGCATATTCGAGATAAGCAAAAGATTTTGGAAGAAATGATTATGGAAAATGATGGGCGAATGAAAGCTAATTCATTTTATGGTAAATATTAATGATAAAGTATGGAAACGGATTCCCCTTTTTAAAAGGGAATCCATTCCTTGTTTAAATAAAGAGTTCCGCTGATTGAGTTTTCACTTTATGCCTGTAATGAGAAAGTAATCTAAATAATATAAAAATTGACTTTGATTTGTATTTCATATATCGAAATATTTCATGGATTACTACGTGTATACATTTTTTTGTATTCTTTTTTATATTTTTGTATTTTTCTAAAGACAACAATAGAAAAATGGAATAAAATATGTAAGGGTACATAATAGTTAATATTTTAATAAACACATATAAGAAAATAAATAATGAAGTGAAACTTCCATCAGTGGATCATTAAGGTAGAAAAGGAAGGGTGTGGAATATGCCAGATTTAGTGAGTGATGTAAGCCACTATATGAATTATTTAGTGACGAAACGAAATACTGTTTCTAGTAATATTGCAAATGCGAATACGCCTGGCTATAAAGCACAAGATGTAACATTTGCTGAGCAGATAAGTAAGAGTAGTGCGTTATATAAGAACAATGCGGCTGATTTAAAGAGCAATCCAGATTTATATCAAACGGATGAAATGCACTTACCGACAGTAAATATGAAAAATACATATGCAAAGATTCAAACGAAATCAATGCAAATGAATCAAGATGGAAATAGTGTGGATGTAACGACAGAAATGCTAGATTTAATGAAAGTAAATCAGTTATACGGTATTTCAATTAATGCAATTAATACACAATATGCAATTAACCAAGCGGCACGTGGACGTTAAAGGTAGAAGGAGAGACAACGATGTTTCAGGCAATGAATGCAAGTGGCTCAGGACTAACGACAGCGAGAAAGTGGATGGAAGTTACTTCAAACAATATTGTAAATGCGAATACGACAGCGGCTCCGGGGGCAGATTTATATGATCGTCGTAGTGTGGTGCTAGAATCAAATAATAGTTTTGCAAGTATGTTAGACGGGGCTCCTACTAACGGAGTGAAAATAAAAAGTATTGAAGCGGACAAAACGGAAAACTTAGTGTATGATCCGACGCATCCGCACGCAAATGAAGAAGGATATGTACGTTATCCAAATATTGATGTAACTGCTGAAATGACGAATGTTATGGTTGCTCAAAAAATGTATGAAGCAAATACAAGTGTATTAAATGCGAACAAAAAAATGCTCGATAAAGATTTAGAAATTGGACGAGGATAAGGGGGAAGATAGGGATATGAAAATTCAACCAATGTTACATACACAGCCATTTGGAGCAATTCAGTCAATTGGTGCACCGAAAACTTCGGAAACATCTGTACCTGAGGGAAAAAAGTTTATTGATTTATTGGAAGATATGAATCAAACGCAAAATAATGCGCAAACAGCAGTATATGATTTATTAACAAAAGGGGTAGGAGAAACACATGACGTTTTAATACAGCAAAAAAAAGCTGAATCTCAAATGAAAACGGCTGCTCTCGTACGTGATAATCTTATTGAAAATTATAAGTCACTAATTAATATGCAAATTTAGGAAAGTGGACGGGTGTGTTTAAATGGAAAAGATAAAAAATGTTATCCAATCGTTAAAAACGTGGCATAAGTTAGTAATCGGTGCTGCGCTTTTAGCGGTTGTAACAGGAGCACTTTTATACTTCACCTTGCCAGATAAATATGTTGTTGTATATCAAAATTTAAATGATGCAGATAAGCAAGAGATTACAGCAGAATTATCGAAGTTAGGTGTCGATTACCAATTAGCGGCCGATGGTTCAATTCGTGTGCAAAAGAATGATGCTCCATGGGTTCGAAAAGAAATGAATGGAATGGGCTTACCGTTTAACTCTAAGAGTGGCGAGGAAATTTTATTAGAAAGCTCGCTCGGGTCAAGTGAGCAAGATAAAAAAATGAAGCAAATTGTCGGTACGAAAAAACAATTGGAGCAAGATATTGTACGAAATTTTGCGACGGTTGAAACGGCAAATGTTCAAATTACATTACCTGAAAAAGAAACAATTTTTGATGAAGAAAAAGCAAAAGGAACAGCGGCGATTACTGTTGGTGTGAAGCGTGGACAATTATTAACAGCTGATCAAGTTGCTGGTATACAGCAAATGATTAGTGCGGCAGTTCCTGGTGTGAAAGCAGAAGAAGTAAGTGTTATTGATAGTAAAAAAGGTATCATCTCAAAAGGAGCAGATGAAGCGCATTCTAACAGTTCCTCTTCTTATGAAAAAGAAGTAGAGATGCAGCATCAAATTGAAGGTAAATTAAAACAAGATATTGACGCAACGTTAATGACGATGTTTAAGTCAAATGAATATAAAGTGAATACGAAAGTGTCTGTAAACTACGATGAAGTTACACGTCAGTCCGAAAAATATGGCGATAAAGGTGTACTTCGTAGTAAACAAGAGCAAGAGGAAAGCTCTACTGCGCAAGAAGGAGCAGATACGAAGCAAGGTGCTGGTATTACAGCGAACGGTGAAGTGCCAAACTACGGTACGAACAATAATCAAAACGGTAAAGTTGTCTACGATAATAAAAATGGTAACAAAATTGAAAACTATGAAATAGATAAAACAGTTGAAACAATTAAAAAACATCCAGAATTAACGAAAACAAATGTTGTTGTATGGGTAGATAATGATACGTTAGTAAAACGTAGAATTGATATGACTACTTTCAAAGAAGCGATTGGCACAGCAGCTGGGCTTCAAGCTGATCCGAATGGAAACTTTACAAACGGTCAAGTTAACGTTGTAACTGTTCAGTTCGACCAGCCGAAAGTTGAAAAAGAGAAAGAGCCAGAAAAAAGTGGTATGAATTGGTGGTTATTCGGTGGAATTACAGCTGGCTTGTTAGCACTAATTGGCCTAGTATGGTTCTTCTTAGCAAGACGTAAGAAAAAGAGAGAAGAAGAGGAATATGAAGAATACTTAGCAGAAGAGGAAATTGCTGCAAGTAATGAAAGTATTCTGGAATTTCCTGAAGAAAAAATAGTGCCAGAGCCAACACCGGAACCAGAAGAACCGAAAGAACCAACGTTAGATGATCAAGTGCAGGAAGCTACGAAAGAACATGTAGAAGGTACTGCAAAAGTAATTAAAAAATGGTTAAATGGACAGTAAGGGAGGAACAACGATGTTAGATGAAATCTCCTCCAAAGAAAAAGCTGCCATCCTCATTCGTACATTAGACGAAGGGGTGGCAGCAAAAGTCATTGAATATATGACAGCTGAGGAAAAAGAAGTATTACTTCGTGAAATTGCGAAGTTTCGTGTATATAAACCAGAAACGTTAGAAAATGTGCTAGGGGAGTTCTTGTATGAATTAAATGTAAAAGAATTGAACTTAGTCACTCCAGATAAAGAGTACATTCGTCGCATATTTAAAAACATGCCAGAAGACGAGCTGGAAAAATTATTGGAAGATCTTTGGTATAACAAAGATAATCCGTTTGAGTTCTTAAATTCACTTACAGATTTAGAACCACTTCTTACAGTGCTCAATGATGAATCACCACAGACGATTGCAATAATCGCTTCTTACATTAAACCGCAACTTGCTTCTCAATTAATTGAGAGATTACCAGATCATAAACGAGTAGAGACGGTAATGGGTATTGCAAAACTAGAACAAGTTGATGGTGAATTAATTAATCAAATTGGTGAGTTGTTAAAAACGAAATTAAATAATATGGCATTTAGTGCAATTAATAAAACTGATGGCTTGAAAACGATCGTGAACATTTTAAATAATGTTTCACGAGGTGTTGAAAAAACAGTCTTTCAAAAGCTGGATGAAGTCGATTATGAGTTATCTGAGAAAATTAAAGAAAATATGTTTGTCTTTGAAGATTTACTTGGTCTTGAAGATCTTGCGCTTCGCCGTGTATTGGAAGAAATTACAGATAACGGTGTTCTTGCGAAAGCACTTAAAATTGCAAAAGAAGAAATTAAAGAGAAATTATTTACATGTATGTCTTCAAACCGTAAAGAGATGATTCTAGAAGAATTAGATGGCTTAGGACCGCTTAAGATGACGGATGCTGAAAAAGCGCAGCAAACGATTACAGGTACAGTTAAAAAGCTAGAAAAAGAAGGAAGAATTATCGTTCAAAGAGGTGAAGGGGATGTCCTTATTTAAAAACAGAATTCCGAAGAATTCTGTTTCTTTTTCTGAAGAAACGTATGAATTACAATTTCCAAAACCAGTTTCAGTCCAAATAGAAGAGGAAGAATTACAAGCTGATCATGCAGAGCTTCGCGCTCAGCAAGAATCATTACATATGGAAATGAATCAGTTAAGACAAGGGCAGCAAATGCTAGAACGAGAGCGTCAGCAGCTAGTACAAGATAAAGAACAATTTCAAATGCATATTCATGAACAAATGGAACAGATGAAAGCAGCACGTATGCAGTTTCAAAAAGAACAACAAGAAACAGCATACGAATGGACAGAGTTATTGTGGGATCAATCTTTTCATCTAGCAGAAAAAATTGTAAACCAAGCGGTAGATTCGCGATTACTTGATGTGTTACCAATTTTAACTGGCATCGTTCAAACGTTGCCTACTTCATTTGAAAAATTAATAATAACAGTACATCCAGAAACGTTTGAACGTATTCAAGAAGAGAAGGAAAATACGAAAGAGTATTGGTTACTACAATTAGTAGAATGGAAATATGATTTCTCCCTGCAGTTCGGTGAATTTGTTTTGGAGGAAGAGAAAGAGTTTTTTGAATTTAAATTTGCACCTATATTTGCGAAACTTCGTCAGAAATGGGAAGAAGAGAAGTTGTTTGAGGAGCAAAATGTATGAACAACAAGCTCATAAATGAACAGAATAAGTGGAATACGTTTATCGAAACACCGTTTTATACGAAAATTGGTAAAGTTCATAGTGTACAAGAACAGTTTTTCGTAGCGAAAGGACCGAAAGCAAAAATTGGCGATGTTTGTTTCGTTGGAGAACATAATGTTTTATGTGAAGTAATTGCGATTGAAAAAGAGAATAATATGTTACTCCCATTTGGACAGACAGAAAAAGTATGTTATGGGGATTCAGTTACATTAATTGCGGAAGATGTTGTCGTACCTCGTGGTGATCATTTACTTGGAAAGGTGTTAAGTGCGAATGGTGAAGTGTTAAATGAGAACGCTGAAAACATTCCACTACAGAAAATAAAATTAGATGCCCCCCCTATTCATGCATTTGAGCGTGAAGAGATTACTGATGTATTTGAAACGGGAATAAAATCAATTGATTCTATGTTAACAATTGGTATCGGTCAAAAGATTGGTATTTTTGCTGGATCAGGTGTTGGTAAATCTACTTTACTTGGAATGATTGCGAAAAATGCAAAAGCTGATATTAACGTTATTAGTTTAGTAGGAGAACGTGGCCGAGAAGTAAAAGACTTTATTCGAAAAGAATTAGGCGAGGAAGGTATGAGGAAAAGCGTTGTTGTTGTAGCGACGTCAGATGAAAGCCATCTGATGCAACTTCGCGCGGCAAAGCTTGCAACATCTGTTGCTGAATACTTCCGTGATCAAGGCAACAACGTACTACTCATGATGGATTCAGTTACTCGTTTTGCTGATGCGCGCAGAAGTGTTGATATTGCAGTGAAAGAGTTACCGATTGGTGGCAAAACACTGTTAATGGAAAGTTATATGAAGAAGCTGTTAGAGCGATCTGGGAAAACACAAAAAGGATCTATAACAGGAATTTATACCGTACTCGTTGATGGTGACGATTTAAACGGTCCTGTACCAGATTTAGCACGTGGTATTTTAGATGGACATATTGTATTAAAGCGTGAGCTTGCTACGCTTAGTCATTATCCTGCCATTTCAGTGTTAGATTCAGTAAGTAGGATTATGGAAGAAATTGTGTCGCCTAACCATTGGCAACTTGCAAATGAAATGAGAAAAATCTTATCTATTTATAAAGAAAATGAATTGTACTTTAAATTAGGGACGATTCAAGAAAATGAAGAAAATGCTTATATTTTTGAATGTAAAAATAAAGTAGAAGATATAAATACGTTTTTAAAGCAAGGTCGATCGGATAGTTACCAATTTGATGATATCGTTCAAGCGATACACCATATAGTATAAGGCCTCGTACGCGGAGGCCTTATTTTTTTGTTTTTTAATATTTCACAGATTTTTTTGGAAAAAAACTATATAATAGAAAAAGAGAGCGTTATAATAGGAAGGGGCTATGAAAACAGGTGGATAAACAGCAGTACGACACGATAAAATTGCAAATAAATCAAGAAAAAGAACATATTTTAAAAGAAGTGTATGAATTAACAGCTGAAAAAAGAAAAATAGAACAAAAAAAAGAATATGATTTATATGTTGTGAAGTCACGTAGCAAAGTCGTACAAACTGGTCAACGTATTATGGCTGGCATGCTTTCGTCACATACGTTTTCACCTGAAAGAATAGAAGAATGGAATCGAAAAATTAAAAAAACAGAAGGTTTTATTCAAAAAAATGAAAGCCTTTTAGAACAAGTAAAAGAAAAAGAACGTGTCATTGATGAAATGTATCAAGAAGATTGTAAGAAGCTTGCAAAAGTGCAAGAAAAGCTAGAAGAAAAAATGCTTCTTGATTTAAAAATGTGTATGAATGGATGAGGTGAATGTAGTGATACAGTCTGTATTACCGGTGCAACAAAGTTTACCTCCGCAAAAAGAAAAAGGGCTAGAAATACAATCGAAAAATGAAAATTCTTCATTCGATCGTACGTTGAGAATGGAAAATAAACAGCAGCCGAAAACGGAGAAAACGAAACGAGAAGAAGCACCAAAAGAAGAGGAAAAAGAATATAATCTTTCTAAACCATCGGTAACGAAAGAAGAACCAATTGTAAAGAAAGAAGAAAAAAAAGAGACAGAACAGTTGTTATTAGCTGTATCTGAGCAAATGGTTGCAATTGAGCAATTACGTGTGCAGCCAGAATTGTTATATCAATACATACAAAAAATACAAGAGCTGTATAAAGAATATGGAAATATAAAACTTAACGAATTACCCGCAGGTGAATTACAACAATTACAAGAGCTCCTTTCAAATATGAATATTAAAAATGCTATATGTTTAGAAGATACAATGCAAATGGTGTTAGACAAAGTGAAGATGCCAGAACAAACGATGCAGGCTTTGAAAGTTGTAGAGACAGAAACTTGTAATATTGCAAAGAAACAAGAAGAGTCTAAAGATGTAGACCTTATGAAATCAGAGAGCGATGATGTGAAGATAGAGTTGCCAGAAGGCGATTCGTTAAGCGATTCAATTTCAACGGGTGCGGAGGTATTAAATAAGGCGACGAGTACTGATCAAATCGGAAAATCAAATAGTGGCGCTGAGAAGGTTACATTACCTGACTTAGGAAAGAAAATGGAAGCGCAAGTAGAAGCATTGCAAAAATTTGTAGTGAAACAAGAACGTGTTTTATTCCAGCTAAATCCAGAAAAATTTGGTACGTTAACTGTGTTTATGAAAAAGCATGGCGACCAAATTGATGTGCATGTAGAAATGGAAAAACACGATGCAAAAAAACGTGTTGAAATCATTTTTGATGAATTGAGGCTAAAGTTAAAAGAAAAAGAAATAAATATTCAAATTAGCTATTCGGATAAAGATGAAAACCGTAAAGAACAGCGAGAACAAGAACAAAGGCAAAAGCAGAAATTAGCAAGTACGCAACATGAGAAACAACAATCAAAAGAATTTGCGGGATTATTGGAGGAATAAAGCGTGCCAACAGTTGGGTTAAATACAACGAGTACAAATCATATTCCGTTACAAGCAGGAGCGCAAGCAAAAAACGCATCTGTTAATGGTGTACAATCGCCAGTTCAACAAACAAACGGAGTTTCAGCAGGAGCGCAAAAGAGTCCTGGGGTAATGGGGAAAGATGATTTCCTAAAATTGTTTTTATCAAGTTTCCAACATCAAGATCCATTTAATGCAATGGATATGAATCAAATGATGAACCAGACAGCGCAGTTATCTCTTATGGAACAAGTGCAAAATATGACAAAAGCAGTTGACTCTTTAAGAACGACGATGTATTCGACAGCGCTTGATGGCGGTATGAAGTTTTTAGGGAAGTACGTAAGAGGTGTTGACGGCGACGGAAACAAAGTAACTGGTCAAGTAGAGACGGTTCGCCTTGCAGAGAATAACGATGTACAGCTCGTTATTAATAATAAAGTCGTATCTCTTCGTTTCGTTGAGAGAGTGTCTGATAAACCGATTGGAGAAACGAATCCAGAGGATGTCAAGAAAGAAGATCAAAAAACAACTGAAGAAGTAAAAACTACAAATTCATAAGGAGTGTCCATACGTTATGATTAAAGCGTTATATACAAGTATTACAGGAATGAATGCAACACAAAATGCATTAAGTGTAACTTCAAATAATATTGCCAATGCGCAAACAGTAGGTTATAAAAAACAAAAAGCAATGTTCGATGATTTACTATATAACAACTCAATTGGTTCAAAAGGTGACGGTAATTACGCAGGAACGAATCCGAAAAGTATTGGTAACGGTGTGAAAATGAGTGGTACGGTTACGGATTATAGTGATGGTACAATTACGTTAACTGGTGGCAAAACACAAGCAGCAATGGAAGGTAATGGTTTCTTCGTTGTAGGTGATTCAAAAGGCGGAAATATGGAATTTACTCGTAAAGGTACGTTTGGGATATCTTCTGATTACTATATTACGAATACTGAAGGTCAATACGTATTTGCATACCCTGCAAATGAGGCAACTGGTGAAGTTGATTTATCTGGAATCCCAGGACCGTTGCAAATTCCAATGGGAACAGCAATTGGTGGTATTCGAACATCGAAAGGGACAATTAAAGGGAACATTCCAACTGGTGAAAAACAAATTACACAAGATTTACCTGTATATGATAATGCGGGGAATACATGGACAATGCGTGTAGAGTTTAAACAAACGAGCGAACATAATTATACATATAAAGTACAGATGCGTAATGACTCGAAAAAAGAAACAGAGTTTAAGGATGTTCAAGGTGCAGGTGGTAATATGACATTTGATGCTGTTGGAAATCCTAATCCGAAAGAGCAAAGAGCCAATATTCCATTTGATGGCGGCTCTATAAATTTAGACTTAAGTCATTTAACAAACCATCCAACAGATAAAACATTATCAGTAACAGACGTAGATGGTAGAGCAGCGGCGACGGTTAAAGATTGCTTCATTGCTGACGGTGGATATGTGATGGTAAAATATTCTGATGGAAGTATGAAATCTGCTGGTCAATTAGCTGTTGCGATGTTCCCGAACGAAGGCGGTCTAATGAAAACAGGTAATGGTAACTATACAGCGACGAATACAACAGGTATTTTAGCACTTGGAGCATCTGGTCAAAACGGTGCAGGTAAAATACGTGGTGGCGCACAAGAAGGTGCGAACGTAGATTTATCTGTAGAGTTCGTTGACTTAATGCTTTACCAACGTGGATTCCAAGGAAATGCGAAAGTAATTAAAGTATCAGATGAAGTATTAAATGAAGTTGTAAACTTAATTCGATAATATAATATAAAGAAAACTTGTAATGTAGTAGAAAGGGTTTTTTATTCGTATGACAAGACAAGAGCGAATTTTACAATTGCCTTTTTTCGAAAATAAACGTGAACTTGCCGAGCAAGTGTTAAAAATGGAACGAGAAGAGCATGTATATTTACCGGATCAATTTGAAGTTAAGCAAGTGCCTCCGTATTCATTTGGTGAAAAGGAAGCAATCATTGGCCGTATTCATGAGTTTTATTTCGTAAGTGTTGGTAGTGATGGAGTTTTGAAGTATCAACTGTTTAAGGATGAGATGAAGTGCCGTGAGTTTTTTGTTACGTTATCAGGAATAACGGATCAGCAAATTGCGTTTTGGTTCAATAATATCGAGTTACTTAAAAGCTCTTAAAAGCCCTTAAAAGCCCTTTTAATGGTTTGAGAGATGTGGTAGGGTTATAAGTTGCTTATAAGGGTGCTCGAACGTTGTGGAAACAGCGGTATGAAGTGTTAGCAAGGTAGTTTAATAAGAGATAAGCAAAGTGTAGTATAGATAACAGCTATGGTTCTGAGGGGCTTGTAGTTGTAAGAATAGTGCTATGAAGAGGTACTGGGATGGTTGGAGATAAGATAATCATTTCATAGCGAACCAGTGCCTTTTGAATAGTTTGTGCTGATACATTTTTATAAAAGGAGAGGTGAGGAGGATGGCGCAGAATAAGTATCGCGTTACATTCATTTCGCCGAGTGAGGTTGAGCAGCGGACTGTAATGGCGGCCAGTAGTTTGCCAGATCTAATTCGTAAAGTGGAGAGTATTATCGCAGATTCGAACGGTTATTTTGTGAATGATAAAAAAAATAATTGCTATTTTAAAGTGATTAAAGAAAATGTTACGTTTATTCAATATGAGCTACTATTTTCGGATAAGGAAATTCATATTGAAAAATTAAAACATATAGCGCCGGCTATATTAAAACAATTATTTAAAAAAATAAACGACCCAGAACTATATGCACTCGCGTTACTTGATGTTGATATAGCGACGAAACAATATGTACTCGAAGAAATGAATCAAGAGTTAAGAATGAGAGTAGAAACGGAACTTTCAAAAAAATGGGAAGCAATGCCGACAGAAATTGTAGGAGCACAAGAAGTGTTATTAGAGGCACTTGCTTCATTTATACAAGATTAAGCGTCAATAAATCGTTCGACTATCTATATTTTTCATATAGGTAGTTGACTTTTTCGGTTTTATAAAGCTTAATAATTAGATATACGGAATTAATGGAAGGGGAGCGACACCTTTATGTCACAAGCTCAAAGTATTTTATTAGAAAGTGGAACAAATGAATTAGAGATTGTCACATATACTGTTGGTGAAAACCTATTTAGTATTAATGTAATGAAAGTACGTGAAATCATTAATCCATTTCCTGTTACAACTGTGCCAGAATCTCATCATGCAGTTGAAGGTGTTGTTCAAGTACGTGGTGAAATTTTACCTGTTATTAACTTAGCAACGGCTCTTAATTTAAAATCAACAAAGCCACTTGATCAAACGAAATTTATCATCTCAGAATTAAACCAAATGAAAGTTATTTTCCGCGTCGATGAAGTGCATCGTATTCAACGTATTTCGTGGGAACAAATTGATGAACCAGCTTCATTATCTATGGGATTAGAAGAAACGACATCTGGTATTGTAAAGCTGGATGGCAAAATCATTTTACTATTAGATTATGAAAAAATTGTATGTGAAATTAGTGGTACTGGTTATGACAATAAATCACTTTCAGGCTTAGAACAAAAAACAGATCGTGCTGAAAAAGTTATTTATATTGCAGAAGATTCAGCAATGCTTCGCCAAATACTAGAAGAAACTTTATCATCAGCTGGATATACGAAAATGAACTTCTTCAGCAATGGTGCGGAAGCATTAGCACAAATTGAAAAATTAGCGAAAGAGCAAGGGGAAAAAATGTTTGAACACATTCACTTGCTAATTACTGATATTGAAATGCCAAAAATGGATGGACATCATTTAACGAAAGTGGTTAAGGATGGTGAAATAATGAATCGTTTACCGGTCATTATTTTCTCTTCATTAATTACAAATGAATTATTCCATAAAGGTGAAGCTGTAGGAGCAAATGCTCAAGTAAGTAAGCCGGATATTCAAGAATTAATTGGTCTTGTTGATAAGTTAGTTTTATAAGAAAATATGTAATCATTTGGATTTTTTAAAATGTAAGGTAGTCAATTCATATATATGATTGATTACCTTATTTGATTGGCTTATATATTTAAAATTAAGTGTTACAGTTTTAATATATATTTTTATGATGAGAAAGTACTTAAAAATAAAAAAATCTACTAGCATATTTTTTAAAAAAGTAAGATAATATAACCTGTTAATATCCAATTATCTAATTATCTAATTATCGTTTTATTAAAACAGGAGGAATTATAATGAAAAAAAATAAAAATTCTAAATTTTTAACGAGTATTTGTGTGAGTTCAGCTTTGATGATTTCTGCTACAGCCCCATCTATTACAGCTTTAGCAGCAGGTAATCCATCCATAGCTCCAGCGACTTCAGCTATTAAGGTTGAAAATAAAAAAACAGGAGATACAGATACGATTTCAGTTGGTAATTTAGAGCCTGGAGATATTGTAAAAATATACAATGCGATTAAAGAAGAGAAGACATTGGCTACAGCAACAGTTGGGGAGAATAGTAAAGAAGGAACAATTACCAAAACAGATTTATTAACAGCAACAGGTGGTACAGTATACGTAACAGTTACTAAGGCAGGAAAAGAAGAAAGTACACGTGTGGCTGTAAAGTATGCAGCTGAGCCAGTAACAAAAGCGCCAGTGGCGGGAGCAATCACAGTAGTGAATAATAAAACTGGTGTGAAAGATGTAGTGACAGTGACAGGAGTTAAAACAGGCGACGTAGTCAAAGTATACGACGCAGCAACAAAAGGAACGGAACTAGGAAAAGCAACAGTGGGAGAAAATGCGGTAGAAGCAAAAGTAGAAATTGGTCAAATCGCAAAAGATGCAAAAACAAAAGGAAATGTATACGTAAGTGTACAAGGT